>NZ_VHOP01000113.1:0-307 GCF_008704325.1 Acetobacter sp. DmW_125128
GCGAAGCGGCAGGATGATGGAACCATGCCATCCAGCGATCTCGCCATCCCGTTCTTTGGCTATAAATCGCATGTTTCCATCGATCGGAAATACCGGTTCATCCGCAAATGGAAAACAACGCATGCCGCTGCCAGTGATGGCGCGCGATTGAGAGAGGGGCTTCTGGATAAAACCAATACGGCCTCAAGTGTCTGGGCCGACACGGCCTATCGCTCAAAAGACAACGAAGACTTCATGGAAAAGCAGGGCTTTGTCTCCAAGGTTCATCGCAAAAAGCCGCATCTCAAGCCTATGCCCCGGCATATCC
>NZ_VHOP01000014.1:0-4024 GCF_008704325.1 Acetobacter sp. DmW_125128
GAAAACTGAGACTGGACGGATACCGAAAGGGAGTCGTGAAATAACAAATTCCACCCCCCGGATTCTTGCAAGATGGTTTCCGAAAATTCACAAATCAAACATGCTGGTCAAAACCAGAAATGGCGGTACAGTCGCGGTTTTCAGCCACAATGGTTATCGCAGGATCAGTTCCTTGCATGAGTTTTAGCTCCGCGATGGCCGTATTAGTGGTCAGGTTGCTATATTGAGGATTAATCCACTCAGTTAGCCATGGTCTGTCTCCTAAAGATCGGCCAGAATTTCGCCAGGCAGGTCGTTGGAGAGTGTTTCCCTCGGTTGATAGTACATGACAGAACGAATGACCTCCCCCGATGTAGAAGATTAAATGCCGTATTGATCCAGTCATGCGTCATGTTGTGGGCGATATAGGGATCGACGCTGAATTTTCCCGCCAGCCATTCATCGACCATGCCGGGTAACGGCGAACACCCTTTTACCCTCCAAGGCCGTACCCCGGCAACACCGATGACCGTGCATTTCCCCCAGCCTTTATGGCCGCGCTTAAGGGCAGCGCGCATGACATCAACGCGACCGATCGCTTCGAAGGAATAATCCACTCCGCCGCCCATCATCTCGATGATCACCTTCTGGATCGGATCAGTATGATCGGTCGGTTTAACAAGATCGGTCGCTCGCAGATTTCGAGCCTTGGAAATCAACCAGATCAATCTCCAAGCCATATTGGGTTCTCACGCGATAACAGCTCGTATTTTCATAAGAAAGTCACTTTACGTAGATGCATCGCAATCACCCCTTCAAGCGTGCTCAAGATTTTCCGACTGGCGACGCCAGACCGGAAAAGGATCGGGCAGTCGTGCGTAGCGTGACGGCTCAAAAGGGGTATCTCCAAGATCCGGCACAAGACAGGCGTCAAGATCCCGGCGCAGTCCTGCTTCATCCATCTCCGCCGTGCCGATGAAGACGATTTCCTGCCGCCGGTCGCCATAGACGGAATCCCAGTTTCCCAGAACAAAATCCCGCCATTGATCGCTGTCTGGCCACTGGTTTTTCGGTATCGCGGCCCACCACAACCCCATTGCTTCGCTCCGCACAAGGGCTCCGGCCTGACTCATTTCTCCTACCCAGTCCGGGCGCGTGGCCAGCCAGAAATGACCTTTGGTGCGCACAACACCCGGCCAGTTCCGGTCAAGAAAAGCCTGGAATTTTGCGGGCTCGAACGGACGCCGCGCCCGGTAGACAAAATTATGGATGCCATATTCGTCCGTTTCGGGAACATGATTGGCAAACCCATAAAGTTCCTTGAACCACAACGGATGCTGGTGCGCCTTGTCGTAATCGAAGCGACCGGTATTCAGGATCCGTTCAACAGGAACCCGTCCCATATCGGTCTCGATGATGTCGGCGTCCGCATTCAGCGCGCGAATGATCTTCCGCGCCGCGTCCACCTGATCTGGCGTGGCGGTGGAAACCTTGTTGATGACCACGACATCGGCAAACTCGATTTGCTGGACAAGCAGATCGACCAGAGCACGCTCGTCGTCTTCCCCGGCTGTTTCGCCCCGATCCTTCAGAAAATCGCTGGAGGAATAGTCGCGCAGGAGATTGACCGCGTCCACGACCGTCACCATCGTATCCAACCGTGCGATATCGCTCAGGCTGACGTCATTCTCGTCACGGAACTCGAACGTCGCGGCGACTGGCAGCGGCTCTGCGATGCCTGTGGATTCAATGAGCAGATAATCGAATTTCCGTTCCTCTGCGAGCCGCCGAACTTCCTGCAACAGATCATCGCGCAGGGTGCAGCAGATGCAGCCATTGGTCATTTCGACCAGCTTCTCATCGGTGCGCGACAGATTGCTGCCGCCCTCGCGCACGAGATCAGCATCAATATTGACCTCGCTCATGTCATTTACGATCACCGCGACCTTATAGCCCTGGCGGTTATTTAGCACATGATTGAGCAAGGTCGTCTTACCCGCGCCCAGAAAGCCGGACAGCACGGTGACGGGAAGCCTCTTGTCCATAGGTGTTTCTCCTCTAGAGCTGGGTCGGGTTCGGGACGTCGCCATAGACAGCGACCGGATCGAAGGTCTTGTGCGTTTCGCAAAAGACGAGTTCAGCGGATGACGCCGAAACGACTTCATCAGCAGTGAGATCGACACGCCGGTAAAAACAGCTTCGATAACCCACATGGCAGTTCGCTCCTGTGCCCGCGGTGCGCACCCGCAACCAGACCGCGTCCTGATCGTCATCAATCCGCATTTCGATGACATGCTGGATCAGCCCGCTCGTGGCGCCTTTCCGCCAGAGACACTGGCGGCTCCGGCTCCAGTAATGCGCCTCGCGGGTTTCGATGGTACGGGCGAGCGCTTCGGCGTTCATGACGCCGACCATCATGACATCCCCGCTCTCCGCGTCCGTCGTGACCACGCTCAGCAATCCGCTAGCGTCAAAACGCGGGGCAAGATCGGTTCCTTCCTCGACCTGCTCGATAGAGACACGAGGCTGGAACGCTGTTGATGCAGAGGGGAAAGTTTCGCCCATCATACGCCCCCTATTCCCACCATAGCGAAGAACTGGCGACGCAAAGGTTCCGAGGTCTTGAACTCGCCTAACAGGCGACTGGTGACCATGCTCACGCCCGGCTTACGCACCCCACGTGTGGTCATGCACTGGTGCGCCGCGTCGATCACCACCGCAACGCCGCGCGGCTGCAGAACACTCTGGATTGTGTCGGCGACCTGGGCTGTCAGTTTTTCCTGAATCTGGAGGCGATGGGCAAAGACGTCCACGAGCCGCGCCAGCTTGCTGATGCCGACTACCCGCCTGTCGGGCAGGTAAGCCACATGCGCCTTGCCAATCAGTGGAATGATATGATGTTCACAATGGGATTCCAGCCGGATGTCGCGCAGCACCACCATTTCATTGTAGTTTCCGGTTTCTTCGAAAGTCCGCTCCAGAAGGGCGACCGGATCGTCCTGATATCCCTCGAAAAACTCTTCATAGGCCCGCACCACACGGCCGGGCGTGCCGACCAGTCCCTCACGATCAGGATCGTCACCGGTCCAGGCGAGCAGAGTCCGCACGGCTTCTTCCGCCTGAGCCCGTGTCGGTCGCACCCGGATTTTTCGGGGCGTTTCAATCAATGTGTCCATTCAGTCCTCGTCCCGGCATTGACTATGTTATGTTATAATATAACATTATGAACATCGCCCACTTCTCGTCAAGCGCCGGAGCCATGCCGTCTTCCACACAGCAACATCCCGTCTCGATGAACATGCCCCCGTCAGCGCGTGCGCCGCAGGAGAGTCCCGGTGTCATGCTGTTCATGGAGAGTTGGCCCGCAGCGAAAGTCGATACACCAGAAGACGCCGCTCTTGGCTGTCCCGCACCGCATGTAGTCGCCTGTGCCCACGCGGCCGTTGTGATGGATCTGCAACGGCCAGATGTTGATATGGTCGTATGGGGCCGCAGAGTTCCAGCAGCTTGGGAGAAGTCGGTCACAGGCTGGTCGGGCTCCCCGTCTCCTCTCACTCTCTCCGGCATGCCTTCGGAGATCGCGGATTACCTTGCAACCCCGGCTGTGCTTCAGGATTGGCCTCCCGTCATTCTGACGGATGTCGTGGATCTATCCTCTCTGTTCGCTGCTTTGACGGGAGGCATCCGACAGCACATCCGACTGATGGCCTCCCTCAGTAGTGATGCAATATTCGAACTTCCTCCTGATGCGCTCAGGCTGATCTGCGGCTATGGGCGCACCGGGGCGGAATGGTGCAGCAATCAGGACCCGAAGAGCGGCATCGTTAGTACCCTGTCGCCTTTCGCCGTTGCGTTTATCAAGGGAGCTGCTGAAGGCGAACCTGGCTGCCTCCATCGTCTCCCGGCCAGTGACCCAAACGGTGCGATTCCGGGGCCAATCCTTGTGATGGATACGGTTTCCCGATGAAAGAACATGTCACGCATCCTTCTCGCGGCGTCCATCAGGTTTCCAATACCCGAAATGGCCGGACCACCTCTTTGCTGA
>NZ_VHOP01000114.1:0-672 GCF_008704325.1 Acetobacter sp. DmW_125128
GAATGGTGGGTCACTTTTCCCTCTGGCCGCCTCTGGCACAGAGCCTGCTCAAGGGCATCCAGCACGAAGTCAGTATGGGCCGTTGAGGAGACACGCCAGCCCACAATGACCCGGGCAAACACATCAATGATGAAGGCCACATAAACAAAGCCCTGCCATGTAGAAACGTAAGTAAAATCCGAAACCCAGAGTCTGTTAGGGGTTGGTGCATGAAACTGGCGCTGCACCAGATCCTGTGGGCAGGGACGTTGTGGATCAGGACGTGTGGTTCTGATCCCCTTGCCACGAATGACGCCTTTCAGCCCCATCCGGCGCATCAGCCGCTCTACCGTGCAGCGGGCGACATCCAGACCTTCACGTTTGAGCTGATGCCAGACCTTGCGCGCTCCATAGACGCAGAAATTATCGTTCCAGACCCTGCGGATTTCATGACACAGATCTTTGTCTTTCTGGTTGCGCACACAAGGATTTTTCTGCCTGGCAACGGTTGCATAATAGACAGATGGTGCAATCGGCAGGATCTTGCAGATTGACCCGACACCATATGTCTGCCGGTGCTCATCAATGAAGCGCGTCATGGCCTGAACCAGATGGGGTGGACGGCCTCCCTGCGGCATCGATGTGCCATAATGGAGGTTCACTGACCATCAGAAGGAGACCGCCCGGATGAAA
>NZ_VHOP01000015.1:0-26142 GCF_008704325.1 Acetobacter sp. DmW_125128
CATGTCTCGTCCGTAAAAGTGCCTGTTCCGTCTCCTTCTTCCATCCCTACAATATGGGAAGAATTTCAAGCGCTAACAGGCCCTAGTCCCATTTCGGTAGAATCTTCTCGAAGAGGCTTACCTGCTGGGGTTAAGGTCATACCTTTCATAACACCTATACCTGGTATTGGATCAAGTTTTACAAAAAATCCTTTGTCTTCTTCTGCATTTCCGTTTTCTATATCGGTTTCTTCCTTGTACTGTAGCGCATCAACTTTGTCTGAAAGTTTCACATCTTCTACAAAGAGGTGCCGACAATCTAGACTTTCCAACGCAGGCTCTACGGCCCATGCAGTATTCCCAATGATACTGATAGTTAGAGCAGCAGCAGCGCTTACTACTCGTTGCTTTAGGTTTAGCATTTTCCTATCTCCCAGAAGTTCATTTTGAACCATCCATTATATAATTTACCTTTATTAGGCGCAGTGATTAGTACTGAAATTGCATTCCCAGTAAGAAAGCATTGGACGCGTGCGTGCCCATGGGTTTGTACCTGACATAGTCAAAGGTAAAACGAAGGTTGTGGCCATCCAGAACATAGTTTGCGCCAGCATCAAATTGGGTGGTTTTAGGATGGCCAGGGCCGTACATATCTTTTTTATAGCGAAATTGCTGGTATCTTACCAAAGGCTGTAACCGGCCCCAGCCTAGTGTGTAAGGAATAAGGTAAGCGGTGCTGGCCAGAAAAGCCGTACCATTGTTGATACCTCCAACATTCCCATAATCTGCAGAACGTTGGTGATAACCTGCGGCAATATCTTTTACGCCATCCGTATAATACTGATAGTAGGCGCCTTCTAAAGTATAAACACCATAGCGCGCATCGGGGCCAATTCGTTTTTCAAATAGGCCATCAATATTCCAGGCTTTATAATCGCCTTTTTGTTGTGCTGTACCTACACCATCCGTTTCGTACTGGCCTGCTAGGCCAATAGCAAGGATATCAGCTTTTCCATAATAAGTACTGGCTGTGTAGTAGGCGGGTGATGGTTCGGGATCAAGGAAGTTGTATTCTAAGCGACTGGCAAACAAAGGATGCTCACCATAGTTGGAGGCATCGCGCTGCCAGTTATGACCGCGATAGACACCGGCCACATAGCGAAAATGATTTTTTAGAAGTCTGCCCCAAACGGCCAGCCCATCATCACGGCCAGACCAGGCTCCAGGGTATTGAGCAACAATGGGGAAGGCATATGTACTAAGGAAGTATGGTCCATCAAGGTTGGAGCGATCACTTGGGGTGAGCATACGACCACCCCAAACATTGAATGCTTTCCAGGGTTCAATCTGCAAAATACCATCAAGAACGTTCCAATTTCCGTCACGCAATCGTTCAAGATTGACGGTTGTTTTAACATATTTATGGAACTGTGCTCCCATATAAATACGTAAGTTGCTTGCGCTGGCGGCACTTGAATTGCTTGGTGTTGCATTCGGATCTTTTGATAGGTACTGCGCTTTGACGCCAACTCCAAGCGTAAAAAACTGATCCTTGCCAAAATTTACCGTGACTGCAGCATGTGCATATTGTGAGGTTATGGCTCCCAAAATGAAGCAGGTAGAAAGGATGCGACTAGAGCGAGAAAGATGTATCGTCCAATTTTTCGAAAACCTTGAACTGACCGTAATCATGCGTTCCCTCCTTTATCCGAGGTTCACTGTTGGGTTACATTTATAACATTACGATAACGAACCTAAATTTTTGCATGCGTGAAATGACTTATTCCAATGAGGTAAATCAGTTTTGAAAATTTTCTGGAAAACGGACAGTAAAGTAATAAAATTTAAAAATTCCTTATAAAACAAAATACAATCAATATTTTTGTTAAATTTATTTTGCAAAAATTTTGTATGTTCTGTTTTTAAATATAAAATTTTCATTTTCTGTACGTCAAACAACGTATGGGCCAAAAGCCATATTATATCGGACGATCATGAAGCGGGTTTGAGGAATATATGCCTCCAAACCACATACCACCGAACCTAAATAGGTTTTCGACACAAAGTATGGGAGAGATTCATGGGAAGCACCGGCAGTGTGAGTGCGTGGGAAGAAGCCCTTCTTGTTGCATTGATTCAATATCCGGTCCCGGTCATTAAAGGTCCTGAAGATATTCAGACACAGGTTGACCAGATCTGTCGTGCGGTTGATTCAACCAAGGCAGGGTATCCGGATCTCGACCTTATAGTTTTTCCTGAGTATTCAACGCAGGGTCTCAATACGGCAATCTGGACTTATGATGAGATGTTGCTGACCCTCGAAAGTGAAGAAATTACTCGTTTTAAAGAGGCATGCCGTAGGAACGCTGTATGGGGTGTATTTTCTCTGATGGAGAAAAACGAGAATCCTTCATTACCTCCTTATAATACAGCCATTATTATTAATGCTGAGGGTGAAATCGCCTTACATTATCGTAAGCTACAACCATGGGTACCGATCGAGCCTTGGTCTCCAGGTAATTTGGGAATGCCTGTGTGTGAAGGCCCTAAAGGATCGCGGTTGGCTGTATGCATCTGTCACGATGGTATGTTTCCAGAACTAGCGCGTGAAGCTGCGTATAAAGGAGCTAATGTTTATATTCGCATTTCTGGATATTCGACACAGGTCAATGATCAGTGGGTTTGGACTAATAAAACAAATGCCTGGCAGAATCTTATGTACACCATGTCTGTCAATTTGGCCGGGTATGACAACGTATTTTATTATTTTGGTGAAGGCACAATCTGTAATTATGATGGCAATGTGATCCAACAAGGGCATCGTAACCCATGGGAAATTGTCACGGCGGAATTGTTCCCTCGTTTGGTAGATAAAGCACGTGAAAACTGGGCACTAGAAAACAATATATTTAATCTTGGATGTCGTGCTTATGTTGGAAAACCTGGAGGAGAGAAAGAAAATTACCTTACATGGGTAAGAGATCTTGCTGCAGGAGAATATAAACTTCCATGGGATAATAAGGTTCGTATTCGAGATGGGTGGAAATACTATCCTGATGGCGTAAAACTTGGTCCAATGCCAAAATAGCTTTTGATAATAACCACCTGTTAAATAAGGCAGGTGGTTATTTTTTATCTACACCAGAAGGGCTTGAAGAACACGTGCGGTTGCAGATGCACGGTTTTCAACCCCTATTTTTACGTAAGCTTGTTCAAGATGTTTATTAACTGTTCTATGGCTGATAGAAAGTATTTCTGCAATATCCCGATTGGTTTTGCCTTTTGAAATCCAGAATAGAACTTCTGCTTCTCGCGCTGTTAGATTAAGGCGTTTTTGTAATGAAGCAATCTCATTCCCTTCTTTAGAAACAGTTAGACGTATAAGAAATTCTTCCGGTTCTGGTTGTCCCATAAAAATAAGATTTACATTTATATTCTTACTTTTATTTGGATGTTTATAGCATACTTCTGCTATGGTGGGTTCTATTTGGCAATGCTGATACCAGTGTAAGATATCTTCAGGAAGATATGAGCTCTCTGCGATGAGGGTATCGTCCAGAATCAGGGGAACTTGTGGCGTAAACCATAAGATTTTCCCTTGTTTGTTTACAGCTAGAAAATGGCGCCCGGAAAAATCAATTGCTCGGTAGATAGATCTTGTGGTGCGAGCGTTTTTAAGGTGAGTTTGAACACGAGCTAGAAGTTCAGGCGGTTGTATAGGTTTGATGATATAATCAACGCTGCCAACATCAAAAGCCTGTACAATATGTTTTTGCTCAGAAAGACCAGTCATGAATATAACAGGAATATCACATAGCGCTGGCATCTGTTTCATTTGTGTGCACATTTCAAAACCATTTGTTTCTGGCATAAGAGCATCCAAAAGCACCAGATCAACATCTACATCTAAAAGTATGGAAAGGGCATTCTTGGCAGATTGCGAAACAAGAGTAGTGAACCCAGAATTTTCCAATATATTCATTATAAGAGAAAGATTTTCTGGGCTGTCATCTACAACAAGAACAATGTCATTCATGATATTTCCTTATAATCTTCTAGAAATTTTTGCAATTTTTGCATTTGCGATCGGTAAGCCATATCGCGAATAAGCTGAGCATCAACGGAATCATCTATTTTATCAAGAAGACGTATGATTCCGGCAACATGTCCAATTCGAGATAAGCGACGTAATTCTGCAAGATGGTTATCTGGTACTCTATGAAGAGATGTAGCCGAGGGTTTTGTTGGCTTTGGAGACGGTTTTATAGCACTGAGTGCTTGGTTTATAAGAAGAAGCAGATCTGGAATTGAAACAGGTTTGGAAAGAATGCTATTGCAAAGTCCTTCTCGGTTGTTACCTAAGCGCGTTTGTTCATCAGCAGAAATAACAAAGATAGTAGAATCATGGTTTATACTGTTCCGTAAATGACGTGCTAATTCCCATCCATTCATTTCGGGCATGTTGATATCAATAAGGAAAATATCGATCCGAACATGTTTTGCAATATCAAGGCATTCTTGCGCACTTGCTGCAGAGTAAACTAAAAACCCAAAAGGCTCTAGAACATCATTTATCATTCCGCGATGAATACTATCATCATCAACAACAAAAACAGATGGGCGCTTACTACCTTCATGTATTTGAACATTATATGTAGGCGCCGGGTTTTCCTTTGATTCTGTTTGTGCGAGCATTAGCCGCACGCGGCAAGTTGTACCCAGTCCAACCTGGCTTTTGATTGTGAGTTCACCTCCTAAAATCTGTACAAGAAGGCGAGTTATAGTTAAACCAAGTCCGGTTCCCTGAATGCTTTGTGAAGCAGGGTGAGAACTGCGCTGGAAGGGTTCGTGAATACGCTCTATGTCAGTTGCGGGTATTCCTATCCCTGTATCTTGTATCTCAAAAGTTGCAATTTCCATGTTCCATCTGACGGAAAATGACACAGATCCGCTTGGTGTAAATTTGATAGCATTGGAAAGAAGATTAATTAAAATTTGTCGGAGTCTTCTTTGATCTGTCATAACGTATTCAGGCAGATCATCTGGAATATGCTCAATAAACAGCAGTTTTTTTTGATTGACCTGAAAACGAAGCATTTCAGTAAGATGCTTTAGAAATTCTCGAAAATTAATTTTTTCGCGCAGAATCTCCATACGACCCGCTTCTATTTTTGAAATATCAAATAAACCTTCAATCAGACCACTTAAATGTTCTGTGCTCCGTTGTATAACTTTTAATCCTTCATTTTGTTTTTCAGGCGTGAGCATTTTATTTTCTAGAAGGTAAGCATAACCCATGATGGAGTTGAGAGGTGTACGGATTTCGTGACTAACACCTACCATAAATCGACTTTTTGAAAGATTAGCTGATTCAGCACGTTCTTTAGCTTTTTTTAATTCCTGATCCGTGCGTTTGTGCGCATGTATTTCTCTCATAAGAAGACGTGTTTGAAATCTATTTTCATCTTCTGCGGCACGATAACTGCGTTGGCTGAGTACCAGAAACCATGCAATGACGGTTAAAGGTGCACTGAGCAAAAAGAATGTTTTCCAGAAAATAATGTAAAGCTGGTTGGGTAAAATGTGTGGAATTTTTAAAATGTTTATATAAATGCTGTATAAAATAATTCCCATGAAAAAAATAAGTATCGAAAAAATAATAAAATAACGACCTAAAATACCAGATACTTGGGTAGCAATAAATTTAGGGAATATACTGTAGGTTACTTTTTTTATTTGCCCTGAAAGATGTGCTGTTTCTGCTTTGCATGCATCGCGACAACGGGAGTCCAACGTGCAACACAACGAGCAGATAAACCCCGTATAGACAGGACAGAAGGCTATATCTTCCTGTTCAAAAGAGTTTTTGCAAATCACGCACACACAATGAACTTTGTCGCCTTGAAGAGAGAGGGGAGGGCGTGCCAGATAATAACGTCCTTCGGTCAACCATCCGATAAAAGGCGCCAGACAAAAGGAGGTTGTTAACCCGATAAATGGGGAAAAAGCTGATAATGTGTCACCAAATAGCCCCGTGTAACTTGCTGCGGCTATAACAAGGCCGCCTGTCATGCTTCCCATACCTACAGGGTTGATGTCGTAAAGATAGGCGCGGCGAAATTCGATTCCTGCTGGGCTAAAACCAAGTGGTTTATTGATGATGAGGTCTGATGTAAGTGCACCTATCCACGAGGCTGCAATTGTTGAATGGAGGAACAGCATATGCACAATGGTGCTATATACATCCATTTCCATCAAAAGTAGGCCCAGCCCGACATTGAATACCACCCACACAATGCGCCCGGGGTGGCTATGAGTCATGCGGGAAAAGAAATTGGACCATGCAATAGATCCTGCGTAAGCATTTGTAATATTAATTTTTAGCTGTGACAGCACAATGAACAGAATGGTCAATACGAGCGCAAGGCCATGAATCGATGTTACCTGCTGAAAGGCAAGGAGATACATGGTTGTAGGTTGTTGTGCTTCTACTGGGAGCACGCCATGGATAATAGCAATCCATGCTAGAAACATACCTGCAAGGATTTTCAACCCACCGGGGAATATCCAGCCCGCACCGCATGTAAGGAGTACGCCCCACCACGTCCATTTCTGGTACGTCTGTTTTGGCACGGGAAGAAAGCGAAGAAAATCTACTTGTTCACCTATCTGGGTAATCACCGAAAATATGATCGACAGAGCCCCTCCAATTCCGGCCAATTCCAAAACAGGAAGTTCACCTGTGCCTGCGTAATGTATCCAATCTGTTATAGGTACAGGTTGCTTCCAGGCCATAACCAAGAAAGGGAGTAGCTGAAGAATAAGCCATGGTGCAACAGTCCATCTCTGAAAGCGGCTTATAAGAGTAAAACCTTTTGCAACTATTGGAATGATAACGAGTGCTGAAAATATGTAACCTAGCCAAAGGGGGATATCGAGGCACATTTTGAGTATGTCGGAGAGTATCGCGCCTTCTATGGCAAAAAATATAAAAGTGAATGACGCATAGATAAGAGAGGTAAGAGTTGAACCAATGTAACCGAAGCCAGCACCACGTGTAAGTAGATCAAGATCTATGCCATAGCGTGAGGAATAGTAGCTGATAGGGAGGCTTAATAGGAAAATCAGCGCAATACCCAACAGCAGTGCTAGGCAGGCGTTTGGAAAGCCATATTTTAAAAAGACGATACCTCCAATCATTTCGAGGGCAAGAAAAGAAACACCTCCAAAGGCTGTATTCGCGACACTTAAAGGAGACCATCGCCGTGCTGCTTCGGGCGTGAAGCGCAAGGCATAATCTTCCATTGTTTCATCCGCGACCCAGCGGTTGTAGGTGCGGCGTGATCTGATGATTCGCTGATGTGGGAACATGCGTCTCCCCACGACACTATGAGAGCTTCTGCTGGAGTGTGGACCAAAAATCTGTCGAATGTATAGTAAATAACGATTCCGGAATGAAAAGAGTCTTTTAGACCCATTGTTGTACGTTAATCGACGTATGGCGAACGCGTGCCTACTTTCCGACAGTCAGGTTGTTGTCACGGAGTGTATCGACACTCGCAGCCAAGGTGGTAGGTCTTATGCCTGACAAGAAAATTGATCTTTTGAAGCAACAAGCCAGCCGTCGTCAGATGCTTGCTGGTCTTTCAGCTCTTTCACTCACTCCTCTTCTATCTCGTCTTGCATATGCAGATGTTCCATCGACTGCCGCAGTGAATACGACGGGGCTAGCCGTTACCGATGATACTGTCACAGTTGGAATTCTACATTCTATCACAGGTACCATGGCGCTGAGCGAGATCGGGTCTGTTGAAGCAGAGAAGTTGGCCATTGCGCAGATTAATGAAAGTGGCGGCGTTCTCGGCCGGAAAATCAACTTCATTCAGGAAGACGGTGCCAGTGACTGGCCAACGTTTGCCGAAAAAGCGCGTAAACTTCTTGAAAATGACAAATGTGCATCTGTCTTTGGGTGTTGGACATCTGCATCACGCAAAGCTGTGTTGCCTGTATTCGAACAGTACAATGGGCTGCTTTATTACCCGACATTTTATGAAGGACTCGAGCAGTCACGTAACGTGATCTATACCGGACAGGAGGCTACACAGCAAATTCTTGCTGGCCTTGACTGGATCAGTAAGGAGAAGAACGCGAAAACATACTATCTCCTTGGGTCCGATTATATTTGGCCCCGAACAGCGAATAAAATAGCGCGCAAGCATATTGAGAATCACCTTAAGGGATCCCGTGTGGTGGGTGAAGAATACTTTCCGCTGGGGGACTCTCAATTTAACTCCGTCATCAATAAAATTAAGCTCATGAAGCCAGATGTGATCTATGCGATCATTGTCGGTGGTTCAAATGTGGCCTTTTACAAGCAACTTAAGGCCGCTGGGCTAGATCTATCCAAGCACAATCTGATGACCATTTCTGTTACAGAAGATGAAATACTTGGCATTGGAGGCGAAAATATAGCAGGCGCCTACGCATGCATGAAGTACTTCCAGAGCATTGATACTCCTGACAACAAAAAATTTGTTGCGGCTTTCAAAAAAATGTGGGGTGAAAAAAGTGTAATTGGGGATGTTACACAAGCAGCTTATCTGGGGCCATGGTTATGGAAACTTACAGTAGAAAAGGCCGGAACTTTCGATATCAGTAAGGTGATTGATGCATCTCCGGGTATTGAATTCAAAAATGCTCCCGAAGGTTATGTGCGGATTCATAAAAATCATCATCTGTGGAGTAAAACACTGGTCGGTCGTGCCCGTACAGATGGTCAGTTCGATGTGATTTATGAAACACCAGAACTCATGGAGCCAAATCCGTTCCCCGTTGGATATCAATAAACTACGTGGGCACTGACCGTTCATTCGGTTTTTCTTTCTCCCCTCATCAGGAGATACTTGATTATGCTTTCGGGATATTCATTTAATGACCTGGCATCCATTTTTGTTATGCAAAGTTTTGCTGGGCTCATCTTGTTTTCAGTTTTTCTCCTGATGGCATTAGGTCTGGCCATCGTTTTTGGTCAGATGGGTGTGATCAATATGGCTCATGGGGAATTCATGATCCTCGGGGCTTATACAACTTACGTTTGTTCCTATATTTTTGCGCAATGGGCACCAGCGCTGTTTGGGCTATATTTTTTTGTTGCCGTGGTTCTCGCATTTATTGTTTCTGGTATATCCGGGATGTTTCTGGAATGGTCATTAATACGTTTTCTTTATAAAAGACCGCTGGATACACTTCTTGCTACATGGGGCGTTAGTTTGATTTTGCAGCAAATCTTTCGGTCAACATTTGGTGCCCGTGAAGTAGGGGTAACGCTTCCTGACTGGATGATGGGGTCATGGAATCTCAGTGATACTATTCAGATTCCTATCAATGGTATGATTGTCATTGCGATTACATTTCTAATTACCGGCGCAATCTATGCTCTGCTTTATAAATCAGGCTGGGGTAAGCAGGTACGTGCAGTCATGCAAAATCGAACAATGGCTGGTAATGTCGGCATTAATACCGAACGGGTTGATCGTTTTACTTTCGGTTTAGGTTGTGGAGTTGCTGGTGTTGCGGGTTCGGCTTTTACCATGATTGGATCCACAAGCCCTACGGCAGGCCAGCAATATATTGTGGATACATTTTTGGTTGTTGCATTTGGAGGTACTGAAAGTCTGGGGGGGACAATTGCGTCTTCATTCAGTATTTCTCAAGCACGTTCTATCCTTGAGTTTTTCCTTAATGGTTCCATGGCGCAAGTGTTTGTTCTGCTTACTGTCATAGGCATTCTCATGTTGCGTCCACAGGGTCTATTTGCCCTTAAAGTCCGTCGTTAGGAGAAGGGAATATGTTTTCGCTTCAAAGCCGCAAAGATATCTTATTCCTTTCAATTCTGTCTGTCATCCTCCTGATTGTATTGCCTTTGGGATTAGATGCATTTCGCCTTAATCTTGTCGGCAAATATCTTACGTATACTTTTGTAACCATTGGGCTGGTTGCATGCTGGGGAGATTCAGGAATTCTTAGTCTTGGTCAGGGAATATTTTTTGGGCTTGGTGGATATTGTATGGCCATGTTTCTAAAGCTCCAGGCCTCTACTTTGGAGGCTACCAAAAGCCAGTCTACTCCAGGTATTCCCGATTTTATGGATTGGAACCAGATTACGGCCTTACCTTGGTTCTGGAAGCCGTTCCATAGTCTTTCTTTTTCACTCGTGGCAATTGTAGCCGTGCCAGTAATTCTTGCGATGGTGATCGGTGCAGCGATGTTTAAACGCCGTGTTGGAGGAACATATTTTGCAATTATTACACAGGCTATAGCATCTGTTTTGACCATTCTTATCATAGGTCAGCAGGGATATACCGGTGGAGTCAATGGTATTACAGATCTTCGTACGCTTGATGGTTGGGATATTCGTAATGATCATGCCAAACTTGTTCTTTACTACGCAGGCGTTTTTTTACTTTTGGCTTGTTTGCTTCTGGTGCGTTTTGTGCGGCAAAGCAAGCTCGGCCGTATTTTGCGTGCGATGCGGGATCAGGAAGATAGAGTAAGATTTTCTGGTTATAATGTTGCAAATTTTAAAATATTCATTTTTGCTTTGGCGGCAGCTATGGCTGGTGTTGGTGGTGCTCTCTTTACATTAGAAGTGGGGTTTATGTCTCCCACATTTGTTGGGATTGTACCTTCTATTGAAATGGTAATTTACTGTGCGGTAGGTGGACGTAATTCATTGGTTGGGGCCGTGTATGGCACGCTTTTGGTAAACTGGGCTCGCACGAGCTTTTCGGAATCGCTCCCGGAGCTTTGGACTTTTGCTATGGGTGGCTTGTTTATTGGTATTGTTGTTTTTTTACCTGGAGGCCTTGCCAGTCTTTATGAGAATTATATTGACCCATATGTCCTTCGTATTCTTGGCGGAAACCGCAGTCAGACCTCACATGCTGTAGATGAAACAGCATAAGAAAGAAAGCAAGATGAAAATGCAAAATGAAACATTGCTTTCTGTTGAAAACCTTAGTGTATCTTTCGATGGGTTTAAAGCGGTTGATAACTTATCGTTTCAGCTTGAAAAAGGGGAAATTCGGGTAATAATTGGGCCTAATGGTGCGGGTAAAACAACGGTTCTAGACCTCATTTGTGGGCGTACAAAAGCCACATCAGGCTCTATTCAGTTCGAAGGGCGGGAGCTCACTCGGCTTAAGGAGTATGATATTGTTCGGGCTGGGGTAGGGCGCAAGTTTCAGACGCCATCTGTCTATGAAGATCTAACGGTTTTTGAAAATTTGGAAATATCATACCCATCCGGAAGAAGTGTTTTTGAGGCACTTTTTTTTAAGAGAGATAAGAAAATTATAAATCGTATAAAAGAAATTTCGGAAATTATTTTTCTTTATAACCATCTTGATCGTAAAGCTGCTGATCTTAGCCATGGCCAGAAACAGTGGCTGGAAATAGGAATGTTGCTTATCCAGGACCCTGCACTTTTGATGCTGGATGAACCTGTCGCAGGTATGACAGTTAATGAACGCGTACGTACAGCAGAGCTACTTCAGCGTATTATACAGTCACGTTCAGTTCTTGTAATTGAGCATGATATGGGGTTTGTAGAAAAAATTGCCCACCGGGTTACTGTTCTTCATCAGGGGCGTATTATTTCAGATGGTTCAATGGAACATGTGAAAAACGACCCAAAAGTTGTGGAGGTGTATCTTGGACACTCAATATAACAATAAAATTACGAATGTTGCGACGTTGGATAAATCGCTGTTGGATGTTCGAAACTTACATGTGGCTTATGGGGCTAGTGAAGTTCTGCACGGCGTTGATTTACAAGTTGGACATGGTGAAATTGTCGTTCTCATGGGGCGTAATGGTATGGGGAAGACGACACTCATGAAATCGCTTATTGGCAATTTACCTCTTCGTTCAGGAAGTATCGGGCTTGATGGTAAAGATATTACAAAGTTGCCAGCTTATAAGCGTGTTGAATCTGGTCTGGCCTATGTTCCTCAAGGGCGTATGATATTCCCTGCCATGACAGTAACCGAAAATATTGAGACTGGTTTATTTGTGAGGAATGAAAAGTATGTTCCAGAAGATCTCTATAAAATTTTTCCGGTTTTGCAAGAAATGGGATCACGAAGAGGAGGTAATTTATCTGGCGGACAGCAACAGCAGCTTGCAATAGCACGTGCTTTGGCAACACGTCCTAAAGTTCTTTTGTTGGACGAACCTACAGAAGGCATACAACCATCTATTATACTTGAGATGGCGCAGACGTTGAAACAAATCCGTGATAATAGTGGTTTAAGTATTATGGTGTCTGAACAGGTGCTCAGTTTTGCTTTGGATATTGCAGACCGTATTCTGGTGATTGAAGGGGGAAATATTGTGTATCAGACAACAAAAGAAGATGTTGATGTTGAGAAACTTACACGTTTTCTATCTGTTTAAATTATTTTAAAAATATTTTTGAAATAAAAATAAAATCAGAAATTTTTTCTAAGAATTTTATGAAATTAGGTCGTGTTGAGTATGCATGATAGAAAAGTAATCAACCAAAGATCATTTATCATAATGTTGGACGTCTAAAACAATAGGGTTGTAAGTATATATTGGATAGACGTTTAGATATGTGGGGTTGGTGTAATGGCTGGGGCACGAATAAATCGCTTTCACAGAAGGTTCCATTTTGACGGTACCTTCTGTGAAGGGCGATTAAAAAATATATATTCTATATAAATATATTTTCGTAATTATATAGAGTAAAATTTTTATTTGATTTACGACTGATAAGTTTTGATTTTGGTCATGATATCGGTAGCGATTTTGATCAGATCTGTATTTTTGGATGTAGTAATTTCTGTCGTAAGAACTAATTTCATTTTGGCTGTGCTGCTCATGAAATAACGGGAGTAGCTTCGGTCAAACGCTGAGCCATATAAATGTTGCAACCGATCAATAATTTTTTGGTTTTGAGCAGAGGGCTTTGCAGGCAGCGTTAAAGTATGAGTTGTTGCTAATTTGGTGAGTATGTCATGGTTTTCTGTTAGATCTTTTACGATAGTCGGGCTGAGAAGAGCGATGTCGTTGCGAGCCGAATGGGCTTTGGCAAGGTTTGCTAACGCAATATGGGTGAGATCCATTTCATTCAATTGTTGGACAAAATTTGCGTCAGCAGACGTAAATGGTGCAGCTTGTGCCAAGGCAGGTAAAGGAGGTGCAGGTGGCTGACCGGGGCTGATACAGGCGCTCAGCGCAAAAAGGCCAATAAGAAGTGGCGAATAGGTAAGCGCTTTACAACGAGACAGGGCCAGCATGATCAGAAAATTCTCCTTTGGCCGCACTGGCCGTTTTGTATGACGTTTTTAAATTGTCATACACTGCTTGGGAAAGTCTATGATGATAGGAAGAGATCAAGGAAGCAAGATAGTATTTTCTAACTAGTATTATAAAATAAAGTGACAATAAGAAATATATATTGATAATATTTGTGATTTAATTTATCAAAAAAGAAATGTTCACACTTTATTTAACATCGTGCATTGTGTGGAGGAGAGCACAGTAAATTAAAATGGCTACGCTTCTCTGTGGAAGTGTTTAGGTAAAGTGTGAGGATAATCAAAGAAATGAAGTGTCGTATTGCGGGTTTGTTCGCGGTTGCCTCACTCTCTGTGAGTCTGAGTGGGTGCGGGTATTTTGATTCACGGGCTGCGCATAAAGCACAAATCACAATGATTGGGATGACTTCCTATGATCTGCAAGCCTGTGCGGGTCTGCCAACAGCAACTAAACAGATTAATGATACAACTCAGATTTTTGTTTATACAGGAACGCAGCCACAGCCGAGCTATGGTGGTTCCACCCTTATTCCGATAGGTGATATTGCAACAACAATTGCACAGCTTGGTGGCGGGGGTGGAACGAGTTGTTCTGCGGTGATCCGTCTGGATCATGACCGTGTCTCGGATGTGCATTATACAGGCAATAATGACGAAATGGTTGGAACAGATGGTATCTGTTCCATTATTACACGTGGCTGCGCCCGCCAGCCTGAAGGCACAATGCAAAAATCTGCTGGCGGTATTTTGGGCCCGGTTTCAGCTTTCCATCCGCCGCGTACGCCCCAGCAATCCACAACAGCAACGTACTCTACGCAATCTGGCAGTGTTGTCTTGAATTCTAATAAAAAGTCATCAGATCCAATTATTGTTCCTAGAACACAATAAGGCGCAGGTTTAAAAAGTATTTCTGTTGTATTTTTAGAGGAAGCATATTTTTGTAAATGCTTCCTCTTTATTTTGTTATTTCCGTAATATTATAATATTTTATGGATTTATAGATAATATATTTTGGGAGGCTTGATAATAAGCTTTCGTGGTTACCCAGTGGAGAGCTGTTTCGCCTTCCTTTACGGTCAAAATGCCCTCATCAATTTCCTGCCCTACAATCAAGGATGCCAAGTCTACCTGCAAAAGAAGGTTATAATGCTCCCCCATAGCAACAGGCCCGTATTGAGAATGTGCCTGATAGATGCAGCTAAAGCGTTTGTAGGCTGTGCCTTTTGCAAGTGGATATTTTGAAAAACACCTTGAAACAGAAGCATGCATTGCTCCTTTACCGTGGTCATCTGCACATCCTGATAAGAACATACAGATAAAAGCAACGATAAGGAAATACTTCGGTGTTATGTTTGTGAAAATTTTCATGTTCCAGATAAAGATTTTGTAGACAATTTTTAAACCACATGGAATGTAACATAAAAATCTAGAGAAATAACTTGTCAAATATTTGTTTGGCTTGAAAATTAATCCTCTCATCTTTGGTCTTGCTACAAGAAACGGTGCGCACGTCGTGGTTTTGAAGTGGTAATCTTGAGGAAAGAAGACACCCTTGGCTGATCTTCCTCTTGTGCCGGAAGACGTTCCGAACTTTTGCGTCTGATTGGTGCAGTAATGAGAAGTGATGCCTGCACGTAAACCGTATTCCTCTGGCGTATCAAACGAAGAATGGTCTCTGCTTGTTCCATATCTGCTCCTGATACGCGAGGATGAGGAACTGCGACATCACGCATTGAGCGAACTGTTTAACGGAGTACGTTATGTGATCCGCTACGGAATTACCTATTGCGCCATGCCGAATGATCCTCCACCGTGGTCGGCAGTCTACTAGCAATCCGGTCGCTGGATGGAGTCAGGCTGTTTCAAAGCGTTGGTGTCTGATCTGCGAGCTATGCTGCGTATCGCCTTTGGTCGCAGGGCGGAGTTAATGGCTGCCGTTCTCGACAGCCGGGGTTGCGTTCGATATCGGCGAGAAACCTACCGGGGCATCAAAACCCACAAGAATCTTTGTTTTCAATGATGTGTCTGGCGTGTGAACTGGTTCTTCTGTTGCATGGCCTGAACACGTCTGACCAATGTGGCTAAAGACACACTCGCAATGGAAGACGCATGTCTGTAGCTTTTTCCAGATGCTAAAAGGTCAAGAGCATGTTGCACCTTTGCAGAACTGGCTTTGGGTCTGCCTATGGGACGACCTGTTTTCGTTCCATATTTCTGAGCATGGTCTATGCCACTTCTAATGCGCTCATTAATGGTCTCACGTTCATTCTGGGCAATAACAGACATCAACAGATAACTGACACGGCTGGACCTGTCTGACATATCCACCTCCTCTGTCAGAACATCCTCCTTGTTGAACAGAGACAGCAAACTGTTTAACTGTGGCCGGTCTTCTGTTGCACCAGAAATGACATCCATAAAAATTCTTTCTTTTGGAATCCCGGCTTCCACCAATCGACTGACCTTCATATCAGTAGACTGGTCTCTGGTGCTGACACGTGCATATCCATAAATCATTGCACACCGCCAAAGACATGCAGGGCTGTCACTCTGTCCGCAAGGAAATGGCGGGCCAGATAATCTCCCAATGCATACTCATCAGGCAAGAAGCTCTTCAGGACTGAAGCACAGCTACAATCAAGGTCACGATTGAAATAGGACAGGCGATTTTTGCTATCCCCCTTTATGATTTCAATGTCCCTTAAAACACCTTCCAGAAAAGCCACTATGAAAACGGATAACTGGTCATCGCTCATCATGTTCCATGTTGCATCACTGATGGGAGCCGGAAGCCCAAAATTCATGGCAATGGGATAAGGCTTATTTCTGATGGTCACAGACCCACCAGCAAAAGCAGAATGTTGCTGTCAATGCTGTTGGTGCATTGGTCAAGCCAGTATTGCTGGTCTTTAAGGTTCTGATAGGCTCTGCGATAAAAATACCAGTCTGCCTCTTTGGATTCTTTCAATTGGGTTTTTATGTCCCTGATATAATCCGGGGTAATAAGAACACTATGGGACAGGCTGGCAACGTGGGTGATATGTCTGTTCAGCTTTCCAGTGCAGACAATCTTTTTAATATCTGGCTTTGTGCTGACAGGATTTGAACCTGTTGCTGTGCGATGGTTTCGAGCAATTGCTGTATCTGGTCGATGGGTGAGGGTTTGTCTCCTGTCTGGTTGCTCATCAGGTCGAGAATGTCCTGTGTGTTTCTGTTCGCTCCACAGGCTTCCTGGTAGGTCTGCTGGTATAAAGTAATCCTCTTGTCCTGTTCCGAGTTCTGGAATGGTTCTGTCATTGATTTTTCCTTTCTTTTGAATGTCTGCATAAAATGGGAGGTCATACCCCCTGACGTAGTTCACAGCCTGTTTTGCTGTGATTTTCAAAGGTTTTCCCTCTGCTTTGGAAGCCATGTTGACCAGCCTGTTCAGCGCATGAACATTGCCCGTCCGGTCTATGACAACCGGCCCCTTATTCCCCATAGCCAGAGAACAGCCATGAGCCTTTAACTGCTCTCTCAGACTATCTGGATTGTAGCTTTTCCAGCCCTTGAGAACGATGAAAGCCAGTCCAGCCTTATCAATATGGGTGCGTTCCTGTTTGAGCACGTTCCTGGGGTTTTAATCGGGCTTGAGGCTTCTGAATTTCCCAAAGACCTGCATCTCTTAAACGTTGGGCTTGGGCTGTTTTACCGTCTGCTTCTAAAGCCTTGATGACAGCACGATTATGAGCACCTGGTGTGATGGTTTCCCCTGTGCGAAGTTCAGTCAGTCTGTTAATTTTCTAACGTCTGGCATGGTCATGGTCCATGCGAAGACAGGAACCGGATGGAAGGAGCAGGGAATAAACCCTGTGTCTGTGTTCCCTGCCATGTTTGACATGGATTCAGAGAAGGGCTGTTTCTGGAGAGAAAATTCTTTCTCGTAATCCTGCCAGTAGGCTTCCCATTCCTGAGCCGTCCAGTCCTTCGCAGGGTCAGCGTGAACATGGTAGAGAGGCTTGGAGTGGCTGGCATAGCGTCCAATGCTGGTAAGTTCTTTAATCTGGTCTGTAATGCCCTGCTGAACCAGACCACGTGACGCACCGGCAAGGGTGGTATCATTCTGCTTTTTGTCATCGCGGAGATGACGCCAGAGGTTATACCCTCCCTTGCCTCGGGTGGCTCCTCCGATCATCCATGTCTCTCAAGCTTTCTGCGTAGGGTATCGAGATTGAGCACAGCCTGACGCACATCAGGAATAAGCTTCTCGGCCTCATCATGCGCCATGACATGACCATCCTGACGGGTTTTTATGGCATACTGAACCAATGCCCCACACAGTTCAGCCGTGCTTTCTCTGAGCCTGTAGAGTTCCTTGATGTATTCCGGTTTGGGTGGTGTGCGTGGACTATAGGCTTTGACTGTCTTGATCCTCCGATATGTATTAGAGGGAGAAAGAGCACCAGCCAGGCACTCGCGCACAAGACTGTTGGCAGTGATGTCACGCTGTCTGGCATAGTTTATGATGCACGCATATTGCTTATCATCTAGACGAACCAGTAGCGATTTTTTCAGTTTTCTTTTTTCACTCATGCAATGGGTCTCCTGCTTAAGTGGGGGTCAACGGGGGAAAAGCATTTTCCTCCTTGCCAGCTACCAGAAGACGCGAAGCGGATACTCGGTATGCCTGGCTATATTCAAAAGATAACAAAGGGGATGGCAAACAAGATAAGAAAACAGAAAATAAGGAAAAAAGGTATTTTACAGGTATAATGCAGGTGCTTTTTATAAAATGTGTTGCTTGTCTGGAAACTTAAACAGCATTTTGTGTTGATGAAACATTATAAAAATAGGGAAACAGTCAACATAAAACCCTGTTGACTATGCTAGATGTTATAGCTTGACAGTGAGCGCGGTGAAAGCTTTGTATAAGTTACATTGGTTCCATTGTATCCAGTGATGGCCTGATTATATCAGATCACTGATCCTCAGAGACAGAAGCACAATTACCAGAACGTATTGTGCGCCATTTTCATGTCACCCGTCAGAAATCATTCTGACGGGTTTTTGTTGTTTGATGATCCATCAACAGATTTTCTCAAAAAACCAATTATGGAGAAAAATATGCCGTGGGATGTCAATAGGGCAATCCATTACCTTCGAGCGAAGGTTCAGCCAATAAGCCAAGGTTTATGTGCAACTTATACTCGTCAGGCCATCGAAGCTGGAGGTATTCGTTTACTACACACACGTCATGCAAAGGATTATGGATCGTCTCTCAGAGCATCGGGTTTTCGTGAGGTTTCATCAACGGGGCCATTCCGAGCAGGAGATGTTGCTGTTATCCAACCTATCACAGGGCACCCAGATGGACATATGTGCATGTTCGATGGTAATACTTGGATATCAGATTTCAAGCAGAGAACCTTATATCCTGGTCCAGCATATCGCAATGAGAAACCAATCTATAAAATTTACCGGCATCCGTAACGGATATAAAATATTAACCCTCTGTATTTTTACCTTTTTCCCAATCTGGGCATATGCCCAGAGTACAACACCAGCACAGGAAGTTCTGGAATTTTATCAAAAATACATGATAAATTGCGATCATATGTTTAGTAGTAGTGCGAAAAAAAAACGTGATGGTTTATTTTGCAACATGAATATTGGAAAATATATTACAAAAGAATTGCACAACAAAATAATTTCGGCTTATAAGTCTGGAACTTACAGTAATTTGACTGGAGATAGGAATTATTTCACCCATACTCAGGATTTCGATGCACGATGGGCCTCTTTTATGTCCGTCACAGAAATAAAGGCAGATAGAAATAATTCAGTTATTCGACTTCTTATGAATTTTCCAAAAGGGGCCGGTGAACCGCTTGCAGTGTGCGTCAGGCTACACCGTGAAAGTAGTGTTTGGAAGATTTACCAGGTAGACCCATCTCTGTATACTGACCTGCCTGATTGTAGGGATAACTGAGTAATTTATTGATAGTATAGATTATTTTTTATGTAATTAAGATGTGAGTTTCTCTTCTAGAAATGCGGCGGTTTCCTGATTTTTCTGTTGGTGTGACTTCCTGTGAACAACCTTGCTGACAGCATCCTTGAACGCATAGGCATGTTTTTTGAGTTCTGCGAGGTCTTCAAAATTGTCTTGGATAACGTCCAGCAGGGTTTCAAGGTCTTTGAAGATAAGCAGGAAGCTTTGTGACCTGACTTCTGACACACTCTCTGTTCACGGCTTCACTGGTGACACGCCACCATTCCAGCACCTTGGCCTTTTCCTGCGAGGTGCATTTATCCAGAATGGAATGGGGAACTATGTAATAGTAGCAGGGGAAAGAACCAAGGGTTTCCTTGATGGCTCGTTTCTTTTCAGGGTTGTATGTCCAACGGCTGATTTTCCATTTGGGCCTTGCTTTATTGTCTAATAATCGAAATTACATAATAAAATTCTCCTTATAAAATAAATAGTCAACATATTATAAATGTGACGTTCAAATATAATTATAGATATTAATTTATGCGTTACGCAAATAAGTTATGCAAAAATGTTTTGACGATGAAGGTTGCATAATGTGTTATTATTATAACAAAACTCTTTGAGGAAAAACTCATGGAAAATTTTTTATTTGACGCCTTTCTCAAAAATAAAATTAAAGAAATTATCTCTAGGAAAAATTCTTGTATTGCATCGGCTTTTCTTGGCTTTGGTCCCGAAAAAAATATACCTGATTCATCAAGGGTAATTTGCGATATCGGGATGGGTGGAACAAACGCTAATAGTCTTATTGAGATTAGGAAGAAATTGGGGAATGATTTGCGCTGGATGTCCGCATTTCATCCGAAGGTGTATCTATCTGATGTGGGATGTATCATTTGCTCTGCAAACCTTTCCAATAATGGAGTAGGTTTTCTGGGACAAAATGGTCTCATCGAAGTTGGTGTATTTCATGAATATGGTTCATCTGTTTATACATAAGCTAAAGATTGGTTTGATAAATGTTTCCATCAAGCATTGCCAGTATCTGATGTTGAAATAGATATTGCTTGCAGGACATGGAGTGCTGATAGGAAAGGAATGCCCGATAGTGATGGTACATTGAAAGGATGGAACGTTATATTGACGTATGAAGAAATTGATGAAAAACTAAAAGATGATGCGAATATTTTTTTAGAAAACAATCATAGTAAATATAGTATTGATATTAATAATGTTGATTTCTTTCAGGACTTGCCGGAGTCACGCATTCTAAGCGGATACTATATAAACGTACATGTTGGCAGTAGAGGAAAAATATATATATATTACTCCTCTTAGATTTTTGTTTTCAAAAAATTTTGAAACTACCGATGGAAAATCTATAATTTCTTATTTCGAAGCCCTGAAATGGAAAGGACTTCTCTTAAAAAAACCTAATGCGAAAATTCTTTCAAAAAATAGTTCAGTTAGGGGAATGATAATTGATAAAGAAGATGAGTGGAGTGAAGCAATTATTACTTTAGAAGATTTTGTAAAAGTAATTGGGAATATATTCTCCTAGAGACATCTGGAAATTTACAGGAGTATTTGAGAAAACTGTTGTCAGCGGTGCGCCGGAAAGGGAATAACCTGAACCGGTTCATCGGTGGTTTTTTCATACTCTGCCACCAGTTTCCCGGCTAACTCGCCGCCAATACAGGTAGCAGAGTTCAGGAACAGCCGTTCTTGGAGCATTCACCATGACAAAATCACGAATGTAGAAACTGCGACTATATCCGACTTCACGCGTAGAAGAGAAACAACGCAGGTAACGTCCAGCCAAGGGACAGGAACGATTATCCGGGATTCTGATGCCTTCAGAGAGCAGGGAAAAGAAAGTGCTGTAATTTATCATAGTATTACTCCATTCAATAAATCCTTAAATATATCAAATAGTTATAATATTAATGGAAATAATCAATAGGTTTGTTTGTTGTTTCATTTGTATGTTTTGCATAAAATGGTCAACAGGGCTTTCTGTTGGCTGGTAAGAGAAAAAACACAGCAAGGTTCAACAGGAAACCTGTGCGACTATGTGTTGAAAAAATCAGACACAGACGAAATGCCCCGGATATCATTTGGGAACAGGTTTTCTGGAATAACCCGTAGGGCAAAGCATCGGACATGCTGTTTCAATGCGAAATAAGCTACGTCAAAAACGGTTTCGTATTCCGAGATATGGTAAGGTTTATCCCACCATGTTCTGCCTTTTGCATCAGGCTGTTTTAATTTCATGACCCATGATGAAAAACAGATTGGCATTGTAAGGCATGAACCTTTTCATCCTCCAATCGTATGGATATCGGTCGAGTGCTACTTCAGGTTTTTTAAATGCTAATCCCATAAAATTCATCTCCTTTAATCAGGATGAAGAAAAATTACGATAACTACATTTTTTATTTGACTAATTCATTTAAATACTACATAATCAATTTATAAAAACAGTGCTTTTTTTGCTCTCGGTGGTTTCGTCTCCATCGCATTTGTTAAAGTCAGATGTTTCTCGCATCTGGCTTTTTTGTTGTCCGGATTTCAGGGCGTCCTTTGTCAAACTGGTTGTTGAGTCATTCCTGGCACCGTTCAGTCTTCCTTGCCTGTGTTCCTGTCATACTGGTTGGACAGGTCTGTTCAACAGGGAAGGAAACATATGGAAGACACTACGAAAACATGGAGCATCAGGGGGATTTCTGCTGATGTCAGGCAAGCTGTCATCACTCAGAGCCAGAAGCAGGGCATGAAAGCCGGAGATTGGCTGACACTGGCTATTCTGGAAAAAATCAAACAGGACAGAAATGCAAGGTAAAGTCCTAATGGCTTCTACTGGAAAACCTGCTGTCAGTGCAGAGGATGCTTCGGCTGTTCTCGCTTTGCTGGAACGTCTTCAGGGTATGGGAATTGAACCTCCTGAGCACATGAAGAAGCAAGCCATCATGCTGGTCAGGAAGTGCATATCCTCTGTCAGAAAGGGCACATCAGCCAGACAGGAAACTGGAAGTGTCTGACTGATGTGAATTCATTCAGGCCTGGAGTTTCAGGGTGCCATCGTTGACCTGACGGAAGATTTCCATCCATTTGTTTTGGAGAGCTTCATCTGTAGTCGTGAACTGCCAGTTTGGACGATTCACATCTTTGACGGTCACAAAGAAACCACTCACCTTAGCGTTTTCGCGATTTTGTTGAATATTGTGCATACTAACTGAAAAATCTAGATTCGAACCGACAAACTTACTACCCGTTTGTGTTCCATTGCTTCACTGTTGGACATCTTCCTAGTTAAGCTTGACCATTTGTCCCTGTCTGTTGGTCATGAAAAAATCACAGCTATTGAAAGTGATAAAAGTGGGATAAATTACCGCTTTTGACCAACTGAGAGAAACCGCTTGCGTAATTGCATTTGAAAAATAAAAATATATTAAAGGTTTTTATAGGTATCAATTAAATATTTTTGATAGTGGGAATCTCTGCACGTAATAACTTGTCGCACTTCCGTCCGAGTACAAAGCCTTGAAATGTCACTACATATAGCGAATAAAAAATGAAAAATATGGGTATACTAAGCAAAGCAAGGAAAATAGAACCTAAAATAGCATAGACTATGTCACCGATGCTACGCTCCTTCAAAGCTTCCAAAATGCCAACCAAACTGTAAAGCCGAAGAACGGCAAGAGGTGGCTTCACGCAAAGATTTAGAATTAAATCACGTTTACTACCTTTTACAGGAACTCCGTCAAAAGGCTTGTTAATAACAATCATGACAAAACTCCCATGTCAGAGGACAGGGAACAGCACATTTTTCTGGACCTATTAAGCGTCACGCAAGTATCCATAATGTAAAAAATTCTTTCAATATAGTATACTGGAAATAAATATTTATTATATTTCAGAATAAGTGAATTTTTATTTATGAAACTTCTGTATCACCAATAGCGTAATTATTGATGGAGAAATAACATGGATTATGGCTATGCCCGCGTATCAACTGACGACCAGACCAATGACCCACAAATCAAGGAACTGATGCGTTATGGTCTGACTTCCCACACAATCAGGACAGAGAAAATTTCAGGGAGTGTGCTGGCGAACCGGAGACCTGTGCTCTCAGGACTGCTCAAGGCTCTGAGGAAGGGGGATACGCTGACAGTGGTGAAGTTGGACAGGCTTGGTCGTAATGCAGTGGATGTCCTGTCTTTGATTGATACGCTTCATGAAAAAGCCATAAGCGTGCGTATTCTCAATCTTGGGGTTGATACGGCCAAACCATCGGGAAGGCTGTTTCTGACCCTTCTGGCTGGCTTTGCGGAGTTTGAGAGGGAGATTATCAGGGAACGCTGTATAGCCGGTCTGGAATCAGCCAGGGCCAATGGTGTGCATCTTGGGAGAAAGAGGTCCCTGACCAAACATCAGAGAACACACGCCCAGAGGCTCAGGGAGGAAGGGAAGTCTGTCAGTGCGGTAGCCCGTATCCTGAACACCTCACGCATGACAGCATGGAGAGCCATGAATCCCGTTCAGGCTGTATCATAAACCGCAGTTCTGATATGAAGCCAAGACATGACAGCCAGAGATTTTCTGCCATGTCCCGGAAACGTGGGGTTTTGATACGGTATGTTGCGAGTGGTATATGATAATCATATTGTAAACAGAGGTATGCCTGTCAGCTATAGGGCTTTAAAAATTTTTGTGTTTAATTATCTTATAATTTAAAGATAAAGGTTAGTATTATGACGGCTACGATATGTCTCAGACTTTATTCAATTTATGTTAGTGACGCAAAAGATAGATTAGGAAAAAAATAAATTATAAAGAAATTCCGGGGCTAGAAAATTTTATCGATGACTTCATACAAGATGGTCTTTCTGCAAAAGCTGATAGCCGTGCGGAGAGATCTTGGTATTTTGAAATTAAAAATTCAAATAATGATAATAGAAATCAAGGATATGTTCACTATGGTACGTACGGATTTGAAAGTAAACTAAAGAACAGAAAAAGTAACGAATATGCATACAGCCGTTCCATCAATGACGTTGAGGAGGTGCCATTATTTCATGATTTTTGGGTGCCTGACGATCAAAATGTCCTAGCGTCTTTTCAAACGTTTCAGGGGCGATCATGTGTACGTTTGGTATCGCAAGATTTGCATGAGTGGTTTTCAGAGCGTTTTAAAGGTTTCAAGATACACATCCGAAAAATTGTTCCTTACCAAATGAAGGGGACATCCTTTTTTGACGCTCCTGTAAAAAAAATTAAATTGATTAATAGAAGTGCATCTTCGGATATAACAGATAATTATACAGGTGGCAGTGTTGAAGATGTAAATGTTGAGCTTTGCATTACAGCAAAGAAAAAGGGGTCTTTTGGACCTTTGAGAAGCTTAACAGATCGATTTCAAGTTGCTCAAACAAAGCTATTAACATTTGGAGATATGGAATTTAATGAAGTTTCGGCAGAGGTGAATATTGGAGGTAGACCTCGGCGGGTGGGTGTAATTGGTTGTAATAATGATTCTGGGTTAATTGATATATCACAAAGTGTTGATCGTGCGCCTAACGGTCATCCAGTTTTCGACTCAGTAAGATTGCAGTCTTTGGAAATATTGGAAGATATTTTTAGTGTTATAGGAGATGAAAAATGAAAATAAATATATCCCCTATAATTAAAAATCATATTAATACGCTATATGACGCAAAAATAATAAAATATCTATTGTGGATTTGTTGACTTTTTATGTGCTTCCGGGGGTTTTATTTTATCCCATATATAAGAATAATATTTTATTAGATAAAGATTTTTATAATGTTTCTATAACATTTTTCGGTATATTTATCGCGCTACTTTTGAATATAGAGGTGGCTATATTTGGGATTTTTACTAGAAAATGGTCAATTGTGGGAAAGGAAATAATCAAAAAAGATAAATTTGATGAGAGGAATAAAATAATAAAAGAGGTTGATTCTAACATATCATATTTAACTATATTATGTATATTTTCATTATTTTACTTTATTTTTGTGTACTGTTGTGTTGGTGGGAATGTATTTAATAATATATGTTACATAAGTATGGTTTCTGCATATTTATATCTTCATTTTGGTCTGGCATTGTTAATTGTTGTCAAACGTTCTCATGCATTATTTCAAAGAGAATATAATGAAAAATAGAAACTATATTCTTATGTTTGAAATTATATTTTTGTTTGAAATTATATTTTTTTCTTGTTTAGAAACAAATTCCCAACATCCCAAAACTTAGGATATTTCACGCTCTCAGCAACCCTCTTGAGGTTCACAATATCAACATCATCGAAATAGACTGTGCTTCTGACTGACTTGTCGTGGCTTTCATGTCCCAGAAAGTCATCAATCCAGGATTCACGTAACCCACCCCCACCCTCGCCATGCTCATGAATGTTCCGGAGTTTGGTAGACACGTTATGCCGGAACGAATGGAACACCACGCTCCTGCCAATACCAAGGCGTGATTTGAACTTGCTGAAATCCCTCTGGATGTGGGCAGAACGCTTCTTGTCCTGCCCCTTAAAATCAATGTCATGGAACAGATAGTGACGTTTCTGGTTCATGGCTCTTTGGGCAAGGTCCAGCAAACCAGCTTGCTGTAAGGCTGTGCAGATGGGAACGACGCGCTTCCCGGCTTCTGTCTTCGCACTCCATTCCATCCAGGGTTTGCCTTTCAGGGCAGGGTGGTCCTGCACCAGAATGCAGGGAATACCTGGAGGGTTCTAAAAACCCCCTGGTTTTGAGGTCTTCTGTATGATTCTATTTCTTCTGCGTTGATTGAGGGAATGGCGAT
>NZ_VHOP01000115.1:0-326 GCF_008704325.1 Acetobacter sp. DmW_125128
CCATCAATATACGCGGCATAAATACCTTGGGCATTCACAGTCATGGCAGACACCACGCCGTTGCTCTGCACGGTAATGCCAGCATCATTCAAGGTTACGCCAGATGCCAGGCCACCACCATTCACCACCAGATGATCGTGATAGACCGTCACATCATCCGCAACGCCGCCTGAATTGACAATAACATCGTGAACTTCACCACCTGTTGCAGCCTGCGCGCTGTTATCCGCCGCACCAGAAACATTTACACCAGAAACATACCCTTTACTGCCAACAACAAGCGTACCTTCCTTGTCCCCAGTAATCTTAATATCCGTCGCAAAAGC
>NZ_VHOP01000116.1:0-549 GCF_008704325.1 Acetobacter sp. DmW_125128
GGGCAGCTTTTGCAGCACCACATCGTGCATCACCTGGTCATAGGCGCGCTGGAGGAAGGTGGAATAAATGGCGCAGAACGGGCGCAGCCCTTCCGTTGCCATGCCTGCGGCAAAGGTAACGGCGTGCTGCTCGGCAATACCCACATCAAAAAACCGATCCGGGTAAGCCTTGGCAAAGGCATCCAGCCCCGTGCCAGAAGGCATGGCGGCGGTAATGGCGGCAATCTTGTTATCGGTTGCGGCGCGACGTGTGAGTTCGCGCGAGAACACAGAGGTGTAGCTTGGCGGGCCTGCGGGGCCTTTTTTCTGCTCACCTGTAACAACGTTGAACTTGGCAACGGCGTGATACTTGTCTCCGGCTTTTTCGGCTGGCTGATAGCCGTGGCCTTTTTCCGTGATGACATGCAGCATGATGGGGCCGTTATCCGTATCGCGCAGGTTGCGCAGGATAGAGACCAACTGCGGCAGATCATGCCCATCTACAGGGCCAACGTAGTAAAAACCCAGTTCTTCAAACAGCGTGCCGCCGGTGATCATGCCGCGGGCATA
>NZ_VHOP01000016.1:0-11457 GCF_008704325.1 Acetobacter sp. DmW_125128
TGTCATCCAGCCGATAGAATAATCCGTTTTGGAAATTACATCGAAAGAACATTATGAAGTATTGCGCTTAAACGGCCGTCCACATAGGCGGTCGAGTTCCGCCTGGGCAAAATACGCAGAAGCCTTACGCAGGATTTCATTGGCCTGCCGCAATTCGCGGTTCTCTCGCTCCAGTTGCCTGATCTTCTCCCGATCAGGAAGATCACTTGCTGCAGGTGCATTGGCCCGCTCATGCAGACGGGTCCATTTTGACAGCGTGTCAGGATGAATATCCACCTTTGGCGCGATCATCATCACTGCAGACCAGCGTGACGAATGGTTCTTCTCTTCTTCCAGAACCATGCGGGCCGCACGTTCACGAAATTCAGGCGGAAAACGCTTCGATTTGTTGCTCATAAATTCTTCTTACCTCTCGGGTCTTTCTGTCTCCACAAAACCCGGGGAAATTCAGTCCCGGAACGCCGCCCACAGGAGCGAGGGATTGGTGCTGGCCCCGGCCCGCAGCAGAATGTCGCGATAATCGCTGATATAGCGGGACCAGCGCCGCATGAAAGCCCCGGCAAGAGCGGAGGTCGGAAGGGTTCTGAGGATGGCCAGATCGGCCTCGGAATGCCAGATGTCGGATGGCATGGGAGAGGGTCCTCTCGGCTGGAGAGCCACCGACCGGACGCGACAAAACATGCCGCGCCTGTCAGGCAGCCCCGCTTGTCTGGTTACATTGAATTCTCACGCCTTGCAGCGTGACCTTATGAAAATTGCAGGGACGCCCCACGCATGTTGCGCAGTATCACCCACCGACTTTGACATGGGTTACCTCACACATCTTGCCGGGGACAGTCCACGCTTCTTGCAGTGAGGCTGCCCCACGACTTTGGCATGGAAGTGAAGGGTAAAATGCTGAATTTAAGGGGAAAAGCTATTGTAGTTCGAGGTGAAGAAATTTTACCAGCTATACGAAAGGTTTCCGTATATCCGTTGACCCTGTCCATAGTAGCAGGCGCCACCGCCGCTGGCAGATGAACAAGATGTAACGTACCGCTTGTTTGCCAGATTTGATATAGCCAGCTGTGCTTTCAATCCCGTAAGTGTCGGCGTTAGTGCAGAAAAATCGTAATGGGCACCGACATCAAACAGAGTATAGGCTGGCGCTTTAAACGAGTTAGCATTATCGGCATATGTCATTCCGACATATCGGACACCAAAATTGACACCAAAGCCGTACAGAATTCTTGCAGGTGGCGCATAATCAATAAACATGTTTACCATATTGCGAGGTAATCCGGAAATATATTTTCCTTTTTCAGAAACCTCACCGATAACGTTACCGTAGATATCTCTCTGACTTTCAGTTGTATCGCTCTTTGCTACCCGTGTATCATTAAAACTATATGACGCAGTTAGATGTAGATCCTTCGTAATGTTAGCATGCGCGGATAATTCAACCCCTTTAGACACAACAGTTCCTGCATCAACCTGATAGCCTGGATTGACTGTATCGGTGATTGCGTAGTGATCTTCTTTGATGTGATACGCGGCTGCTGTAAGGAAAATATCAGAATGTGGAATTAAATATTTTAATCCCGCTTCAAACTGATCTCCCTGGTTAGGCTTAAACAGCTTTCCATCCGCGGAAAAATATCCAACCTGCGGCATAAATGACGTTGCATAGCTGAAATAAGGCGTCAGTCCAAAATCGAAGTTATAAGTAAATCCAGCTCTCCATGTAAATGCGGAAGCGGGTTCCTTCTGAACAGCGCTCAGATGAGGCGCAACATATGTACCACCAATATGACGTGCGCCGTAAACGGACATATCATATCCGTACCAATCCTGTCTCCCACCTAGTGTAACGGTCAGTCGGTGGAATTTCATTTGATCTTGGAAGTATATTCCTTTTTGACTGAGAGTTTGAAACGCATCTGAGTTTGTGACCATGTCAGAGCCAGACAAGCTATAATTAGGGGACCATCCATATTGAGGATTCCAGATATCTATTGATGATGCACTCAGATCATAATAAATATTTTGTTCAACTTTAACCTGTCGGAAATCCATACCGGCCACCAGCGTATGGCTTACAGGACCAGTAGAAATATGACTTATTATTTTGCTATCTAGACCTATAGTTCTATCGGGCTGGGATGCTTTATTACCTGTTCTTTCAAATGTAGAACCATCACTATCGAGATTACCTCCACTTAGAGAATTGTATTTTGTTGTTGAATTTTCATACATAAATGTCTGCTGAAATTCCAAGTGCTTATTGAATTTGTGTGAGAACTGATATTCAAATCGCGCTTCCGACGAATTGAATTCATTAGCCCCAGGTTCTCCCAGAAAACGACTTCGAGGTAGATAACCTCCTTTGCCACGTATCAATGTGCCGATCAACGGATAACCTGTCCCGTAGAAGCCATTATCAGGTGTGTACATATAACTACCCAAAAGGGTAATACTTGTCTTATTGTCGATATCCCATTTTATAGAGGGGAGAACTCCAACCCTCTTGTAATTAACGTAGTCTGTTTGTGTTCCTTGAGTAACACCTATCCCCGCAATACGATATTTCAGATTTCCCGATTTGGTGATCTTGTCACTGACGTCAAAGGTTGCTTCGTAGCGACCCCAATTTCCGAACCCCACAGAGACATTTCGAATAGGTGTTTCCGTCGGCTGTTTTAAGCGTGTTGCTATGATACCTCCTGGCCCCGTCTGCCCATACATAACTGATGCAGGGCCATTGAGGGCTTCCACGCGCTCGACAAAAGCAGTTTCGCCAGCGGACCTAGAATTAGATTGAATGCCGTCAACATATTGCGTCGATCGAAAGCCACGTTGCATGAATCCGCCGCCAGATGTCCCTGCGTTTCCGTTGTTTCCGGTACCAGTTTTCTCAGAATATACACCTGGCATGTAGCGCAGTGCCTCTTGGATGTTTTGTGCTTGCTGATCCTGTATTTCCTGCTTGGTGATTACGTAAACAGAGTTGGGAATCTCCCATAAGGGCGTATCAGTCTTTGTGCCTGCGTCGGTATAGGTTGCAACGTAGCCGTTCCCAGGCCCTATAGCGGCTTGATGGGGATCAAACGCTGTTCCACCGACGCGCACTGGGCCAAGCGTGATATTGGCAGAAATCTTAACGAGCGTCACAACATTTCCTGAAAGACGATAGGTCAGTCCAGTGCCTGCAAGCAACTGTGTCAGTGCCTGCTGCGCAGTCATGCGTCCAGCTATACCGGGAGACGATAATCCCTGAATAACTGCCGTCTCGACCGACACCTGTTTTCCAGACTGCGCTCCGAAAGACGTTAGCGCCTTTGCAAGAGATCCTGTTGGAATAGAAAAGCTTTTTGATTGATCGGCAGTCATCGCAGATGAAACCACCGTTTGAGCAAAAGCGCCTGATGCTCCGGCAACAGAAGCCAGTGCCGAGCTTGTCATCAGAATTGCAGCTATAATTTTTCGGTCAGCACCGACACTCACGTTCCGTCGCAACGGCATTGTTTCCCTTACTGTGCTTTACGTAGCAGGGACGTGCCGTTAATGCGACTGCATTGCAGTTTCATCCCCTACTTGAGCGACGGGTGCCGAGAAAATTTTTTCCCTCTTTTTTATGATCGGATACGAAAAATTAGAAATCGGAGATAATGACAAGCCAAGGCGTCATACGCCTTACGGCTACGCCCTCATGGGCTTGCGCTAGGGCATGCAGGGCACCGACTGGGTTATTCAGGTCATAAACCCCTGTAACCCGCCGTGCAGCGAAGTCTGAACTGGCAAGCACAATCATCCCTTTGAAGTAGGGACGGAGTTTTCCCACCACATCAGCCACCGGCTGATCATTAGCGATCAATTGCCCATGTCGCCATGAGGCGATTTCAGTCCCGTCCGCATTCGTACGATGGAAACCGCCCTTCCAGCCTACGTGGATCGCCTGTCCCGCCTGCAAACGCTCTGAAACCCCAAAGGACGGAGAAGCGTCTACCTGCACAACTCCCTGTGCAACCGCAACATCCGTACTATCCGCCCCGAAGCCGACTTCAAACGCAGTGCCAATATCTGTCGTGCGGACACTATGAGCATCCACGGCAAACGGGCGCGTTGCGTCATGTGTCACTTCAAAAAAGGCACGACCTTTCAAAAGACGAATATGCCGTTGTGACCCTTTATAATCCACGGCAATAGCACTCTGAGGAGCTAGCTCTACGTCTGTACCATCTGCGAGCCGGATCGACTGTTGTTGGGCCGTGCCTGTTGTATAATCAGCTTGCCACCAAAGAAGAGCGCTCGGAGCTATCAATAGGACGAGACAGGCGGCGAGCGCCATCCCTGCTCCGACTACCTGAACCATTCGCCTCGATAGGATGCGCTGCGATGACAGAGGAGCGACCTCGTCCGCTACGTCTCGCGCTTCAAATACACGGATGGCAGCACCTTCATTCGCCGCTGCGGGACCAATCAGATCATAGGCTTGCGCGGTCTCGGTCCAGGCTTTTCTGTTGGCTGGGTGAGCGGAAAGCCATTCAGCGAAACGGGTGCGAAGATCGGGATCATCAGGCTCATCTTCCAAAAAGATAAGCCAGTCAGTTGCTTCCCTTATTGCCCGTTCGTCTTCGCTCTCTATCCCTGCCGTCATCCCTCTCCCGATACTCAAGCATCATGTTGGCCGTCACATGTCCGAACATGGACGAAGTCAGTCCCTACTTCATAAACGAAGCAGCGTAGATTTTTTTCTATAATGATTTATGGGAACGACTTCAGGCGTCTCCGGCAATGGGCAACGCCTTCGGCGATCAGAGTATGGGCACGTGTTACAGAGATTCCCAACCGTGCGGCCACCTCCCTGGTCTTCAATCCTTCAAGACGATGCAATTCCACTGCCATTCTTGTGCGCTCTGGGAGTTCTGCAAAAGCATCCCGCACAATGGCCAGTTGCTGGCGATGCAGAATCTCGACTTCCGGAACGGCCCGCTCATCTGGTTGAAGATGAGTTGTCTCGCTTCTATTGTCAGAAATTACATAACGGCTACGGCTGATATGTGCCCGTCTACCGTCAAGAGCAATATTTCGGACAATGCGAAAGAGATAGCGTAACGGTTCACGAACAAAATTCGGATCAGCCTGAGAGACCGTCGAGAAACGAACCCACGCTTCCTGAACGATATCCTCGCTTTGCGTCGTAGTCCCCGTGACAGTGGTCGCATAGTCGACCAGCCGTTTACGGTTCTGCACGAACAGGCTCAGGTTGTCCTTCTCGCTGTCCAAAGGTGCGCTGCCCACTTCATCACGCGGTCATACGAATCCGCTTCACCACATTAAGAACCATTCTTATCTGGTAGCTACGTGAGGACGGCTTGGAAGGCAAGGAGAAGGTTCGCGGATCGGCTCCGCGCGTGCAGCCTGGACCGCTTCCTAGCCTTCCCGGCCCTCTTCTGGCGCGCCTCGCACGCAGCGAAACTACGCGGTTTTTCTCCTTCGTTTGTTTCCTATGTGTTTCCTGCGGTGTGATTTGTGCACAAAAAAAGCCACCCGTGAGGGTGGCTTTTTTTCTGTCTTTTCAGACGGATATGTATGGTTGCGGGGAACCGCACACTACGATCCCGGCGAAATGTGGCGAATGGTCATTCGCAAGCGTCGTTGGTTGCGGGGGAAGGCAACCAACGATACTTGCGATTGGTGGACCGCGAGATACCCCGTCGCGCCGCGTAACAGGATGACAATGCCAGCGCGCACGGACATATCCAACTGGAATCCTTGCAACAGACAATCTGCCTCATATATAATCCCAAATAACGGTCAATATATGAGGCATTCCATCATGTCTGAGACTACATTCCTCATCGACGCCTTTGATCCATCGGGGCTGATCGCTGCAGAACGGCTGAGCAATATGCTGCACATCACAAGGGGTGAACTGGCCACCACTCTGGGCCTGTCTCGTGACGCCGTCTCCAAAAGCGCACGCCTTGGCCGCCCTGCCACTCAAGCCAGGCTGCGCGACATGGTCGAGATCCTCAATCGCGTCCGGCCATGGGCTGGCTCGGCCCAACAGGCTTTCGCATGGTACCGATCACAACCTTTGCCCTCCTTCGGTGATCAGACTGCCGAGGCGCTTGTCCGGGAGGGACGCGCCGATGCCGTCCGACGCTATCTGGATCGGATTGCTACCGGCGGCTACGCGTGAGGTTCACCGGACGGGTATTCAGGGCTCACAATCCCCGGTGGTCTTTCGCGCCATTATCGGGCGATGGTGCGGCGCTCCACGGAGGACGTTTCAACCCGGCCGGTATACCTGCCCTTTACACATCACTTCGGATGGAAACTGCATGGCTCGAAGCCCAGCAGGGTTTCCCATTCAAGCCGCAACCTTTGACCATCTGTGCCTATGACGTCGAGAGCGAACCAGTCCTCGATCTGACCGATCTATCTAGTTTTAACAATCTGGGCTTCTCCCCTGCCACCTTGGCCTGTCCTTGGGAAGATCTTGCTGACCAAGGCAAGACGCCACCCTCATGGGAACTGGCAAAAGCACTCATGGCCAGTGGCGCAGCCGGCATAATCGTCCCGAGCTTTGCTCCCGGAGCGACAGAAAATGACAAAAACCTTGTCTTTTGGAGTTGGTCAGATAATCCCCTCTCCTGCGTGACTGTCATTGACGACGAGAAGCGCTTGCCGGGAACCGCGGCATCATGGCGATAAACTGACTGTCGAGCGAAATCACCAAATGGCCGGTGCAAGAACCTGGTTTCTGCATCCTGCGAGGTGAACTGTCCCATTTCATCGATAACGCTCCGTTCCTTAAAGGGGGCGGCTTTTCAAAATCCATCATTATAAAGCAATCAAAGAGATCACTCTCTCATCAGTTTCTTCTCGGCCTGAATAACTGCCATCAACTGACCTATGATGCGATCAAGCTGGTCTGCTTCTATCACAGTGGTGCGTTGCCGTGTCACGTCAATGAGCGCTCCGGCTATGACGCAGAGATCATTGGCAAGAGCTTGCGCCTTCCTCCCAAGAGCAACATTATGATGCTCAAGAAACGTTGTTACCACTGCACAAAGTTCAGTCATGATACGATGATGGTCTGTCTCGAGAGGCAGCTTCGCCTCGATTTCATCCAGGCGCACTGCGAAAAGCGGATGCTTCCGATCTGCCTGAACTGCGGCGAGAATCAGAGAGCGTAATCCGTCACGCAATGACTGGCGGCACGCAGTCACCAGTGCCGAGGCCACGGTATGCACCAGCCTTTCCCGCACCTGACGACTCAGGGCCGCGATGACCTCGTTCCTGCCTTGGAAATACTGGTAAAGGGTGGCGATTCCAACGCCGGCACGCTCCGCAATTGCGTTAGTGCTGCAGGACTTTCCTTCTTCCAAAAGCAGAGCCGTCGCTTCCAGAATGGCATCCACAGTCGCTCGCGAGCGTGCCTGACGCGGCCATTTCCGAGGAGCCAGAGTGAGGTCGGTATCCTCGGTGAAAATGCGAGTAACGCCAGCATAGAGCGAGGGATTATTATCTGCATCCAGTCTTGTCTGCGGAGTTATCATGACCAATCACCTCTTTCGTCCACAATTCACAGCAGCTATCCAGCGGGTTCTTGAACGTCTCTATTCCGAGACCATTGAACAGGATCCCGTTCGACGGGCGGAAGCGCAGTCCGCAGGACTGAACCATGATGGAGAACACGGATTTTATCAGGCCATGGCTGGGGCCAGAATGCCAGTCACACCTGAGTTTGGCACCCTGCTTTATGTGCTGGCACGCAGCAGCGGTGCCCGACATATTGTTGAGTTTGGCACGTCATTCGGGGTTTCAACGCTCTTTCTGGCGGCCGCACTAAGGGATAACGGCGGCGGGCGGCTAGTGACAACAGAGTTTGTCGCACAGAAAGCGGCAAGCGCAGCAGCCAATCTGCACGAAGCTGGGCTGGCTGATCTAGTCGACATCCGCATCGGAGATGCCATGGCTACGCTTGTCCGCGATGTGCCACACCCAATCGACCTGATCCTACTTGATGCCTCGAAAGGGCTCTATCTGGATATCCTGCGCCTGCTCGAACCGGCTCTGAGACAAGGTGGCCTCGTCGTGAGCGACCGCGCTGACCTTGACGGGGGCGATGGCGGTCGTGCAAGTGCCTACCTCGACTATCTGAGCAATCCAGCAAACGGATATCGTATGGCGGCGATCACGACCGAGGCTCTTGGTCAACGTTTTGCTCATGATGTTGCTGTTCGCGCGTAGCCAATCAACTATTTCTTTCTACTAAGAGAATATTACTTCGGTCATCACGATTACATTATTCATAAAAAATTATGTGTTATATTTTTATTACTTTAATTCCTGCATTAGATTGTGACCCCATAACCTCCCGCAGAATGTCTGCAATGCTGATTATTGGCAGATCAAACCGTTGAGAAAACACATCCAGTTGCGTCCGACGGGCCATGGTGCCGTCCTCGTTCAAGATTTCACAGAGCACTTCAGCAGGTTTGAGGCAGAAAGCTGAAGCAAATCCACCGATCCCTCCGTATGACCGCGCCGTGAGAGTGGCTCGCAGGCCAGTTACGGCAGCGCAAAGTTGACCTGCTGGCTGAAGCTTCAGCAGGCAACGAAAGGACGCATTGAGATGGAATGCGCTGATCAGGGCTACACCATGACAAAAGCGACATATGCCGCTGAAGAGCGCGATATCACTCTCAAAATCATCAAACTGCCTCATACTAAACAAGGTTTTGTGCTTCTACCCCGTCTTTTGATAGTAGAGAAATTCTTCGCATGGGCAACACGGTTCAGAAGGTTTGTAAAGGATTACGAGCGTTACGCTTCAACGCTCTAAACTGTGCACATCATCGCCTTTGCACAGCTTATGCTGAAAAATGTAGTCAACCAGCTCATGCAAAGTGCATAACACCTTCTAACCACGGTATCTTCGGCCGGAAGAGAGGGCTGCGCTCATTGCGCCTCGCAAACCAAGAACCACAAAACCAGACCGACTTAACTTATGCTTCCTCTCGCAAATACCTAAACGCGATATTCTGCTATTTAACTCTGTAGCGATAGTGTGAACAGAATTTATCCACATAGATAGTCTAATATCTTTCACCAACAGAGGAAGGCGACTAGAAGCAGCTAAAAGGGATCTGTTCTTATCAGCAAGTTTTTTAACAGACATATCAAGATAATTAACATTACCAATTAAGAACATATCGCCTTTTTTTTCTGAATCTCCATAAAAGAACTCTCCCGGAATATATATTCTTCTGAGCTGGAGGAAATCCTGGCGACAATCCTGAATGTGGTTAATGATCTGCAAAGCGGAACATAATGCATCTGACTGGTAATACAGAGAGTCAGATTCCCCGTGAAGATCCAATATAAAGCGTCCGACAGGATTGGCGGAGTATTTACAGTATTCTACAATATCATCCCAACAATCATAATCTCTTCCTACAACATCCATATGAAATGCCGAAATTAAATCTGTTAATCTGTCGATAGATACGCCTCTTTCTGTCAGTCGACTTCTAGCATCCCCATATATGCTCTCACCTTGCCCATCTGACATAATTCGCTGTTTAATTTCGTATAATTTGTTAATTTTCTCTTTGGTATTTAGTTTACTGCAATCAGCGATGTCGTCAGAAAATCTAGCCACTTTGTAGTACGAGACTACTACGTCTCGATTTTTTTTGTTAAAAAGAAGTGATGCAACTGGAAAGTTTTCATTGGTGTAATCTTTTCCCATATTTTTAGCCTGCATTCAGTTCCTTAAGGAAGAGTATTGAGAACTGCTTGTATTAGTGTGAGATCCGCCTCAAGGAGGCCAAAAGGATGTTCGGATAGAACGTTTAGTTTTTTCGTTCGGCAAGGGGTAGGCACACCAACCCTCGTCCATGTGTAATCATGAAATTGATTGCGTCAGGAGTCACGAATTCAGCCGCCATGACTAGGTCGCCTTCGTTCTCCCTGTTGTCATCGTCTACCATGATAACCATTCGCCCTGCACGCATAGCCTCGATCGCACGGGCAACAGTGGGAATTATGGAGCGGATAGAGTGACCGTGTACGACGTTCATAGGGCGTCAGCCTTTCCTGTTCTGCATGATTGTCGTGAAGCGGGATCAGTCAGTCACGGTCGCGATGGTCCGCATCGCCCATTTTCCAGTAACCGGCCGCATGCAGGCGACCGGAAGGAAGCAGACGATCGACGGTCAGATAAGTCCGCACGGCTCTGACCATGAAAGACTCACCCGCGACCCACGCCTGACAATCGGACAGGTCAAGAACTGCCCCCTGTACGGCGAGTTCGAGCTGCCCTGTCGTGCCGGGAGGCTCGCTACCCGAATGCAGCCATGTAACATTCAAGGATGCAGCAGTTTCCAGTTTCTGTTCTTCATCTGTACCATTCACTTCAATAAAGGCATCGGCAGTAACGCCAGATGGTAACGCCTCAAGAATAGCCGCTATCGCTGGAAGCGACGTCGCATCCCCCACCATAAGATGGCGACTTGCAGCGGGATCAACGCGGTATCCTGCGCGCGGACCGGCCAGTTGAAGCACATCCCCAACCTTTGCCTTTTCGGCCCAGGCAGACGCCGGACCGTTGTCGCCATGCAGGACAAAATCCAGTTCCATCAACCCGGCAGTCGCCTCATAGCGGCGGATCGTATAGGCACGTCCTTCCGGCTTGCGGCCGGGCGGTGCGGGAAGGAACACCTTCATCCATTGCGCGGGATACTCGACCGGTAGTCTCTTGATATCGTCTCCGACGAGAGTGACACGCCGCATGTGCGGCGTCACATCATGCACCGCCTTGACGACTGCCGGACGTAACGTCCTGTTTTGTGACATCATTTTCATCACGATGACTTTCAGAAATCCGGGGACCGCAAATGAAAAGGCTCTGGCCCTCTGGGGAAGGCAGAGCCGTGGAAAATTGGCCCTCTTGTCTGAGAACACCTTACGGTCTGATCCAACCTTCAAAAAATACCGTGAAATGGAAAGTATCATTCCATTATATGAAATGGTCGCATCTGAAGATTACTGGCATCCTGAACAAGGTCGTGACGTAAAACGTGGAGTGATTTGAAAACGTGAAACCGACGGACCTCAATCTTCTTCATGCACTGGACATCCTTATTGAGGAACAGAGCGTGGGCCGTACAGCGGAACGCCTTGGGCTAAGCCCGCCTTCCGTGAGCCGTCTGCTCGCCCGCGCCCGTGAAATCATGGGCGATCCCATTCTGGTACGGGCAGGACGGGAACTTGTCGCCACGGAGTATGCCCGCACCCAGCACGCCCGGATCCGCAACATCATTGCCGAAGCTCAGGACGTTCTCCTGCCCAACACGGAACTGCATCTCGACCGACTTATGTGGACGGCCGTTTAAGCGCAATACTTCATAATGTTCTTTCGATGTAATTTCCAAAACGGATTATTCTATCGGCTGGATGACA
>NZ_VHOP01000117.1:0-311 GCF_008704325.1 Acetobacter sp. DmW_125128
GCGAAGCGGCAGGATGATGGAACCATGCCATCCAGCGATCTCGCCATCCCGTTCTTTGGCTATAAATCGCATGTTTCCATCGATCGAAAATACCGGTTCATCCGGAAATGGAAAACAACGCATGCCGCCGCCAGTGATGGCGCGCGATTGAGAGAGGGGCTGCTGGATAAAACCAATACAGCCTCAAGTGTCTGGGCTGACACGGCCTACCGCTCAAAAGCTAATGAAGACTTCATGGAAAAGCAGGGCTTTGTCTCCAAGGTTCATCGCAAAAAGCCGCATCTCAAGCCTATGCCCCGGCATATCCAGAA
>NZ_VHOP01000017.1:0-62061 GCF_008704325.1 Acetobacter sp. DmW_125128
TCTGGCTCTGGCTCTGGCTCTGGCTCTGGCTCTGGCTCTGGCTCTGGCTCTGGCTCTGGCTCTGGCTCTGGCTCTGGCTGGATTGTGGATGCATTATCATCCACAGCAACTGCTTTTTCGGCAGAATCTTCTACAATTTCAGATTTTTCTACTACAGCTTCAGATGGTTCAGTTACCTCTGTTGCAGTTTCTGGTTGCTTTTCAGCCTCATCTTGTGGGGCTGTTTCAGGTGTAGGCACACCACCGCTTTGCAGAATCCGCTGCACACCTTTGATGGTATAACCCTGAGTGTAAAGCAAATCTGCAATATGGCGTAAAAGCTCTATATCGGCTGGCCGATAATACCGGCGGCCACCACCGCGCTTTAACGGACGCACCTGATGGAACTGCGTTTCCCACAACCGAAGGGTATGCTGCGGCACATGAAGTTCATCTGCCACTTCGCTGATTGTCCGAAAAGCAAAGGGCCCTTTATCGGAAGGCGCTGAATTCGTGCTTACATTTTCCGTTGCCGGAGGAGACTGCTCTCCCCCTGTTTCGGAAAAAGTCTGCGCCTCATCAGTCATGATCATGCTCCGCTTCTGCATCTAGCGTTTCGTGGTTTACTTCAGCGCGCAGAAGCTGACTCGGACGAAAGACCAAGACCGAGCGCGGCAAAATCGGAACTTCCTCACCCGTTTTCGGATTACGACCGCTCCGTTGGCCTTTTTTCCTAACCGAAAAAGTGCCAAACCCGCTGATTTTAACACTTTCGCCGCGTTCAAGAGCGTCCATCACCGTCTCCAGAACATCTTCCAGAAGAACGGAGGATTCTTTACGAGACAGGCCAACCTGCTGATAGATCTGCTCTATCAAGGATGCACGTGTGACAGTTTCCATAAAAATTAAAGTAACACGCTTACACGCCGCGTCAATTCATTCACGCAGTTGTGCTTACAATATGTTCTAAAATTATAGCCTTACTAAAGCGGAACCCCATGTCAGACCACCACCCAAGGCTTCCATCAAAACCAGGTCACCTTTCTGGATACGTCCATCACGCACAGCCTCATCCAATGCCAAAGGCACAGATGCCGCTGAGGTATTGGCATGCCGATCAACCGTTATCACCACCCGCTCAGCAGGCAGGTTCAGCTTTTTCGCAACGCCTTCAATAATGCGGATATTCGCCTGGTGCGGCACCAGCCAATCTACATCTGCGTAAGAAAGGCCTTCAGCTTCCAGCGCTTCATCTACAGAAGAAGAAAGTTTGCCAACGGCATGGCGGAACACATCACGCCCGCTCATTTTCAGATGTCCGCTTTTATCTGGCTGCCCCACGGCACCATCCACATACAACAGATCGCCCGCTGTACCATCGGAATGTAAATGCGTGGAAAGAATACCGCGCTCACCCGGCTCATCCGAGGCAGAAAGCACGACTGCACCAGCACCATCTCCAAACAGCACACAGGTTGTACGGTCTTCCCAATCCATGATGCGGGAATACACTTCAGAACCGATAACCAGCGCATTCCGAATCTGACCGGAACGGATAAACGCATCTGCGGTGGAAAGTGCAAAAATAAAGCCAGAGCACGCGGCTGTAATATCAAAGCCAAAGCCCTGCTTCATGCCCAATGCGGCCTGAACACGTACAGCCGTTGCAGGAAAAGCCTGATCTGGCGTAGCTGTCGCCACAAAAACTGCATCAATATCTTCAGCCGTTAGCCCCGCATAATCTAAGGCGCGCCGTGCGGCCTCTGCCCCCATGCTGGCTGCCGTATCATTCGGCCCAACAAGATGGCGGCGGGTGATACCTGTGCGGGTTTTGATCCATTCATCTGATGTTTCAAGACGTTCTGCCAGCTCTGCATTGCTGACAACCCGATCTGGCAGGAAACCGCCAAACCCTACCAGAAGCGAACGTTTCGCCATAAACCGTTCTTTCATTATCAGCCAACAGCATGCGGTAGCGACCCAACATGCCGCTACTGATCAGACAGTCTTGTACCAATCAGGAAACGGGAACCGCTGGCTCGCGCTCCTCCGCATTTTGCTGGGGAGAGAGAAGTGCACTCATATGGGAGAGACGATCACGGATACTGTCATTAAATCCGTGCGTCACCATATCCATCGCCACATCAACCGCTGCGGCAAAACCTTCTGCATCCGTGCCGCCGTGAGACTTAACAACCACACCGTTCAGGCCTACAAAAACGGCCCCATTGTAACGGCGCGGATCAAGCCATTCCTTCATGCGTTCCAAACCCGGACGCACAAGCAGATATCCAATTTTGGAAACAATACCACGCTTAAATACGCGCCGCAGGAGAGTGGTTGCCATTTTAAGCACCCCTTCCCCGGTTTTAAGCGCGACATTTCCGGTAAACCCATCAGTTACAACCACATCGGTTGTGCCTGCGGTAATATCATGCCCTTCCACAAAACCATGGAACTGCGAAGCCAGTGGGCTTTCTCGCAGGGCTTCTGCTGCTACACGCAGCTTTTCATCACCCTTCAGCTCTTCCGAACCGATATTGAGCAACCCGATAGAGGGCGCAGGCAGCCCCAACACAGCCTTGGCAAAAGCTTCACCCATTACGGCAAACTCTACAAGGTTGCGCCAGTCACACGCCACATTCGCACCCAAATCCAGCATGACCACATCACCCTTGATGGTAGGGCTGATGGCCGCCATGGCCGGACGGGAAATACCCGGAAGGGTTTTAACAACAATCTTGGCCAAAGCCAGCATGGCACCGCTGTTACCAGCAGAAACCACACCACGGGCGCGGCCACTTGCCACGGCATCCATGGCAAGGCGCATGGACGATCGCCGCATCCGCAAAGCAGATGTTGGCTTCATATCCATTGGGATAGACTGATCCGTATGCGAGATAGTGCATATGGATGCAGCCTTGGGGTACTTTGCCAGCAAAGGCCGCAACTGGGATTCATCCCCCAGCAGCAGCACCTTGATGCCTCGGTGCCGTTCAGCGGCGGCGGCGAGCCCGGCGACAACAACTTCCGGAGCCCCATCACCTCCCATTCCATCCACGGCAAGGCTGAACACCTCGTCCTGTTCAGAAAGGGAATTATCTGGAATCTCGGTCTTGTTCATGCCTGCTTCTCTGCCATACCGCAGATGCCTTGCTCCCACAGAACGCGCATCACGCTGCAATGCGCGTTTTACCGCAAACCCACGCTATTAAGCGCGGACAGCAACCTTAAGTGCCTTACCAGAAGCAACCACTTCACGACCATCGTAATGGCCACAATGGCTGCACACATGGTGCGGGCGCTTCAGTTCGCCACAGTTAGAGCATTCAGCAAAAGCTTCCACGTTCAGAGCTTCATGGCTGCGACGCATGCCACGACGTGAAGGCGAGGTTTTCTTCTTGGGTACAGCCATGAGCCCGAGCCCCCTCTTGAAAAACGGTTTAAAAACGCCCGGCAGCGTGTTTTTTCACCCCACCGAACAACAACACAGGTTTATCACCAGACTGAGCCGGGGCCTCTAGCAGACAGCAAGCATTTTCGCAAGCAATCCGGAAAGAAAACCCGTACCGCGCCTAGATCAGGCCTTCCCCGGTTTTAGCCGAGATAGGGCCGCAAAGGGGTTCTGCTTTTCATCCTGCTCCCCTTCTTCCAGAAGTTTTTCTGCCTCTTCCTCGCTCAGAACAAGGCCTTCTGGCAGATCAATTTCCGGCGCATGTGGGTATGGGTCCAGATCAAGCGCAAACTGCTCTACAGCAGCTTCACCCAAGTCAATATCCTGCCCTTCATACGGAATTTCATCAATTGCATCCAAATCAGGCTCTTCGGGTTCTACAAACCGTTCAGCAGGCACAAACCGAATGTTGAATGCTCCTGCCAGAACATCCTCAAAGTTTTCAAGGCTGACAACGCAGGTCTGCGTATAATGAACAGCCAGCGCACCTTCTGCCTCCACCACGCTGTGCCTATCGGCCTTAAGCAGATACCGACAGCGAAAAAGTGTAATTTTTGGCAAACCAAGGCGGCGGGCAATCGCTGCACATTCCTGTTCTGTTGCTTCCACCGTCACTGCAGTTTCCTGCCCTCCGATTCGGCGCAATGCCATTGGGCGGGAAAATTCTGGTTTTTCAGACATGGCAGCCTCCTGAGCTGGCAGAGGAAGATCGTTTACAGGGGCGCATACACTTACGGGCACATCCCCATCTGCAACGCTTTTTCTAATTGGGGCTTTTTGAAGGAAAGCTAAAGGGGGTAAAGTGTAAAAACGAATGGAAAAAACCATTCTGTAATTGACGCTTCGTATCAGTTTGAGGCATCCGACTGTTACATGGCCGCGATGTGCGGATGCCTTAAATGTTATACTTAGGGAAGCCTCAACCGAATGAAGCAGCCACGCCAGAACAAAATATCACGTCTGCGGAATACCTGCGGCGCGTTGGCGGCAGTAATAGCGCTTTCTGGCTGCGCCGTGTTTGGGCCAACCCCCACGCCCCGTGGCTCTTTGATTGAGGCAGATGATTACAACCAGCTTATCCCCGGCGCCAGCACACGGGCCGATGCGTTAGATCTGCTAGGCTCCCCCACCACCAAGGGAGCGTTTGATGACAACACATGGATCTATATTTCCATGAGCACATATCTGATTCCCATGGATTTCCCGGGAATCGGCAAGCAGCAGGTTGTGGTGCTGAAGTTTGATGATGCAGGCAACCTTCAGAGCTTACGCACACTGAACAAAAAAGATTCCCGCTCTGTAGCCATGATCAACAGCATCACCCCCACGCCGGGCACAAAAATCAACATCCTACAGCAGATTCTGGGGAACGTGGGCCGCTACAACCCCATGCAGAACATGATGGGCGCGGGCTCCGCAGGCGGTGGCGCAGGTGGTATGGGCATGAACAATCAGGGGCCAGGCCACTTTGGTTCTGGCAACTCTCTGTAACTGCCAGCGGGTCTAGCGCGGCAGGAACAGCCTGACGCGCAGGCCACCCATTGGGGAATCCAGCAATTCCATCTCGCCGCCATGTGCGCGCACGATATCGCGTGAGATTGTTAACCCCAGCCCGGTTCCACCCCCACGCCCGCTCTCAAAAGCCCGTAGAACGCTGCCTCGACGTTCTGGAGGGATACCCGGCCCATCATCATCTACCATCACCACAACGCCATCTGATCGGCCCTGAGCGCTTAAATTGATATGCTTTGCATAGCGCCGCGCATTATCCACCAAATTGGTTAATGCGCGGCGCATGGCATCTGGGCGCATATGCACGCGCAACCCCTGTGCCACACGCACAGAAAAAACATGCGCGCCAGCCCGCCGGGCCGCAGCAGCCACGTCTTCCAAAAAGGGTTCTATTTCGGTTTCTGCAACGTTTTCGGCCCCTTCCCCCCGTGCAAAGGCCAAATAACTGGCAATCATGTGCTCCATTTCAGCCACATCACCAATCATGTCTTCCACGTCGGGTTGAATATCCTCTGCACGTACCATGCCGGTACGGGGCATCATGTCCAAAGAAAGCCGCAAACGGGTGAGTGGTGTGCGCAAATCATGCGATACACCCGCCAGAACCCCCGTGCGTTGCGATACAAAACGGTAAATCCGATCTTGCATGCGGTTAAAGGCCACAGCAGCTTTACGCACTTCCTGCGCCCCTGCCGGACGAATAGGGCCAATATCACGCCCAAGCCCAAACTGTTCGGCCGCATGGGCCAACCGCCGGATAGCCCGCACTTGGTTACGCATGAACAGGCTGGCAATCACAAACAGCAGCAAGGAACTACCAACAGCCCATGCCACAAACAGCCAGATCTGCCCCATATCCAACCGTTTACGCGGTGCTTCTACATCCAGCACACCATCTGGCAACTGAATGGAAATTTTGACTGTATGGGGGTCTGCCCGCCAGTTTACAAAAAACGGGTAACTAATGGAGGCACGTAAGGCGCGAGCCAGATCTTCATCCATAGGCCCCAACACATGGGTAGAGCCAAAACGCCTAAGCCGCGCATTGGAATGCCACGATTCCACCAACTGCAAATGTTGCTGGGCTTGCTCTACAAACCACTGCCGGTCTGCCGTTTTTTTCAAATGCTCCAAGGCGTTCAATGAGAGCACAATTTCCGATGTAACGGAATCTGAAAGACGCCGCGAGGCAACCTGTAGAAAATTACCGTAAAACACTTCCAGCGCAATGCCCTGCGTGATCAGCAAGGGAATGAACACAATCAGCAAAGATCTCGCCAGAAGCGAACGTGGAAGCACGCGCCGCATGGATTTTTCCACCCTGCGTGATTTCCAGAATGAGGATGGAAAAAGCTTTAGCCCGCTGCGCTGCATGATCTAGTCTTACAGCCCGGGTTTGAGCACATACCCACGCCCACGAATGGTATGCAGGTATCGTGGTTCCTTGGGATCGGGCTCAATACGTCGCCTAAGACGCGTAACCTGCACATCTACGGCGCGTTCTCCAATTTCCGCCATATCCAGCGCCTTGGCAATTTCCTCCCGCGAGAACACATCATTAGGCCTGCGCGCCAATACGGAAAGCAGAGCGGCCTCCCCTCCCGTAAGATGGATGGTGCCATTGGGGCCACTAAGAATAAGCCGAACCGGATCAAACTCCTTATCCCCTAACCGCACGATGCGCAGATTATCCGTGGCCGGAGCAGGCTGATGCCGGCGCAAATGTGCTTTCAAGCGCAAAAGCAGCTCACGCGGCTCAAAAGGTTTCCCCAGATAATCATCTGCCCCAGCTTCCAGCCCCGTAATGCGGTCTGCTGGCTCTCCTCGTGCTGTAAGAAGCAGAATGGGAAGCTCCTGCCCTTCATCACGCAGTGCGCGTGTTAGCTCCAAACCGTTTTCACCCGGCATGGTCACATCCAGCACCATGGCATCGGGCTGAATACCTTCCAGCGTTTGCCGTGCTTCTGCCGCACTCGCCGCCACGCTTACCCGAAAACCGTGCTCAAACAGGTAACGCTGCAACAGCCGCCGCAACCGTGGATCATCATCCACCACGATAACATGCGGGGCGACATCTTCTTCCACACTCTCGCGCTCATGCTCCATGCCGCCCTCCTTTTTTGCCTGCTGCATCTTCATTCAGCACAGACCGACTCTGCTCGGATAACATTCCACGCATCACGCGCCGAAACCCTTCTACGGCGGCACCTCCTGCCTCCCGGTACGCTGCCACAAGGCGCTGGCGCACAACAGCAAACAATCTGGCTTCTGCCGCCTTACCTTCTGGGCTTAAAAAAAGCAGACGCTGCCGCCTATCCTGGCGGCCCGGTTGGCTTTCCAGATACTGCCTTGCTTCCAGTTCATGCATGGTGCGGCCAAGGCTTTGTTTTGTCACCCCCAACACAGCTTGAAGGCGGCTAACTGGAATACCGGGGCTAAATGCCAGAACCTGCAAGACCCGGTAATGCGCGTGCCCCAAACCATCTTCTTCTAAAACGGGCTCAACAGCCTGCGCCATATCGCGCGATGCCAGAAACATGAGGGTTTGCGCCAGCCTCAATTGTTCTTCCCGCAGAAAGAGCAGGTCTGCCCCTGCTGTTTCATGAGGTAGGGACATATGCATTCAGGCTCCCTGCTTTTAAGCGCGCGCCATAAAGGGAAGACCACCCATACGGGCCTTGATACGCCCAAAACGCAGAACATCTGCCAGACGCCTGTCCACAAACGCAGCCAAAGCGGCTTCATTCTCGCCACGGGCCAGCCAGTACAGCAGCACAGAGGCATATATGCCACCCAAGCTCAGGCGCTTGGTCATGTAAGTTAGCCCAGAAGAGTCATCCTGCGCGGCCTGCCAGATGGCATTAACGGTGCGCATCATGCTTCGGCGCAGCGCTTTTCCCTCACACGGTGCCAGCAAAACAGAAAGACCTTTACGCGAGGCTGCACGGACAGACGCCTCTGCTGGGAGCCGATACAGCAGCGCCTGCCTTACACGCTGGCTTAGTCGAGCTTCTTCCGTATCCCACATAGCTTCCAGCATATCTCTGTCACACAGATCAAACCACGCTTCCACAAGCTCCGCACTCCCACCCGGAAACAGCAGGTCCGCATCTGGTCCTGCCACTTGCAGCAGAACATCCATGCCCCATCCGCGCTCTCCGGCCACCGCAGCCATTTTACGCAAGATCTCATCCCGCGCTGGGTCACGCTCCAAAGGCGCAGGCATAATGCCAGCAGCCAAAGTTGCCACTGCCAATGAGATAGCCTGACTTATCTTACCTGCACCCGTGCTCATGCTTTATGCCCCATAACGTGTGATTTCTTTTGCAAATCCAAATTTGCTCATATCCGTCATCCGCATGGGATAGAGGATTCCATCCAGATGATCCATTTCGTGCTGCATGACATGCGCCCGAAAGCCTGTGGCCATGCCTTCCACTTTCTGACCATGCTGATCAAACCCAGCATACCATATGCGCTTATAACGCGGCACTTCCCCACGCAGGTCAGGCAGAGAAAGGCAGCCTTCCGCCCGTAGCTGCGTTTCATCATCAACAGGCGTTAAAATCGGGTTGATCAAAGCCTGCACAGGCAAAGGCGGATCATCTTCTCCTTCACTGCGGGCCAACGGCACGCTGTAAATAAAAAGCCTTTGAGACACAAAAACCTGTGGGGCCGCCAAGCCTACGCCACCGCTTTCTTCCAGAGTTTCACGCATATCGGCTATCAAGCGCTGAATATCTGGGGCTGTGGGGTCTGGCACCTCCTGCGCGGACTGCCTTAAAACCGGGTGCCCCATGCGGGCTATTGCAAGAACTGCCATTTTTCACCCCATTTCTATGGAGGTTGCACAATAAAAGCACTCAGAAGTGCATTTTAAACACGAAAGAACAAATTGTATCTTGTCTAAAGGCCGTGTTATAGAGGCCGCCAACAAAGGAATCGGCGCCCCGCAAGGCCGCGACGGTTCCGGTTCCGTATAATCTACAAAAAGCCGGGTTACCCGGATTTTTCTGAAACAGGGGTTAGAGACCAAGTGCACGTTCTCGTCCGTGACAACAATGTCGATCAGGCTCTTAAAGCGCTCAAGAAGAAAATGCAGCGTGAAGGAATCTTCCGTGAAATGAAGCTGCGTCGGCACTTCGAAAAGCCGTCTGAGCGTAAGGCCCGTGAAGCGGCAGAAGCCGTGCGCCGTGCTCGTAAGATGGAACGTAAGCGTCTGGAACGCGAAGGCTTCTAAGCCTTTCCATCCTTCTATCCAAAAAAGGCCGGCATCCTATGGATGTTCCGGCCTTTTTTGTGCCTGCTATGTTTGAGAGCTTCGCGCACATAAAAAAGCCGCTCCCACCTAAAGTGGAGCGGCTTTTTTAACTGGTAGCTTGCTAAAAGCGTTACTTCTGGAGCTTATCCAGCTCCCGCACAATGGCTTCACCCATAACGGATGTACCAACGCGCGCCATGCCTTCGCTCATGATATCTGCCGTGCGCAGACCGCTTTCCAACACGTTGGAAACTGCCTGCTCAATCATGTTTGCTTCTTCCTGCTTATTCAGGGAGTAACGCAGCAGCATGGCAAAAGATAGAATCTGCGCAATTGGGTTTGCAATGCCCTGCCCGGCAATATCCGGCGCACTACCATGAATGGGCTCATACAGCGCGGGGAATTTGCCATTTTCACGCACAGCACCAAGCGTTGCAGAAGGCAGCATACCCAAGCTGCCTGTTAGCATAGATGCAAGGTCAGACAGCAGATCACCAAACAGGTTGCCTGTTACAATCACATCAAACTGGCGCGGGTTACGCACCATCTGCATGGCGCAGTTATCGGCCAGCATGTGAGAAAGTTCTACATCCGAGAATTCTTTGGCGTGCACATCTGTCACCACTTCCTTCCATAGAAGGCCGCTTTCCATGACATTGCATTTTTCAACAGAGCACACACGGTTGGACCGCTTGCGTGCCAGATCAAACGCCACACGTGCCACACGTTCAATTTCGGATGTGGTGTAAACTTCTGTGTTCACACCGCGCTTGCTGCCATCTGGCAGGGTTTCAATACCACGTGGGTTGCCAAAATAGATACCACCCACCGTTTCACGCACGATCATAATATCCAGACCGCGCACCACATCCGGCTTAAGCGTGCTGGCATCAACCAGTGCATCAAACACTTTGGCAGGGCGCAAGTTGGCAAACAGCCCCAGTTCCTGCCGCAACTTGAGAATGGCTACTTCCGGGCGCTTTTCAAACCCCACATGTGCCCATTTCGGATCCCCCACCGAGCCAAACAGCACAGCATCCGCAGCCCATGCCTTCTCGATCACTTCATCACGGATAGGCACACCGTATTCTGCCAGAGAAGCACCACCAACCAGATCTTCCGTAATATCGAAGGACAGGCCACGACGGCTTTCCAGCCAATCAATAACGTGCCGGACTTCCCGCATGATTTCGGGGCCAATACCGTCACCCGGCAGAACAAGAAGTTTTATGGCTGTGTTCTGTGCAGTCATCATGCAGCTCCAGAATAATCAATCAATATGAATGGAAGGCATCCAAGGTTTTTCCCGGCTTTCCCGGTTTTCATACCCTTCGATATTTGTTTCGTGCTGAAGTGTCTGGCCAATATCATCCAGCCCCTCCAACAGCATATGCTTACGGAACGGATCGATTTCAAAAGGCACTTCCTGCCCATCTGGCCGCACAATCACCTGCCGGGGCAGATCAACCGTAAGGCGGGCATTGCTGCCCATGCTGGCATCCTCCATCAGCTCATCGCAAATTTCGCGCGGCAGACGGATCGGCAAAATACCGTTTTTGAAGCAGTTATTGAAAAAGATATCTGCAAAAGAAGGGGCAATCACGCACCGAATGCCAAAGTCCAACAATGCCCAAGGCGCATGCTCACGAGAGGAGCCGCAACCCAGATTATCATAGGTAATCAGGATTTCGGCTTTGCGCCATGGCTCTTTATTCAGCACAAAATCCGGGTTTTCTTTGCCATCTGGCAGATAGCGCATAGCATCAAAGGCATTTTTGCCCAAACCAGTGCGCTGAGTGGTTTTAAGAAACCGTGCCGGAATAATTTTATCGGTATCAATGTTAGCTTCTGGCAGAGCTGCTGCAATGGCCGACAGAGTTGTAAACTTTTCCATTATGCCAGCTCCCTTACATCAGTCAGGCGCCCGGTAACGGCAGCAGCCGCAGCCATAGCTGGAGACAGCAGATGTGTGCGACCACCCGGCCCCTGACGCCCTTCAAAATTACGGTTGGATGTAGAAGCGCAACGCTGGCCCGGTGTCAGCCGATCCGGGTTCATGCCGAGGCACATAGAGCATCCGGCCTCACGCCATTCAAAACCGGCATCCAGAAAAATCTGATCCAGACCTTCTTCTTCCGCCTGCCGCTTTACGTTGCCCGAACCCGGAACAATCATGGCGCGCACGCCTTCAGCTACCTTGCGGCCAGCCGCTATCTGCGCAGCGGCACGCAGGTCTTCAATGCGGCTGTTGGTGCAAGACCCAATAAAAACCACATCAATAGGTGTGCCTGCAATTTTCTGCCCGGCTTCCAGCCCCATGTAGTCCAGCATGCGCTGCATTTGAGTGCGCTTGGCTTCATCTGCTTCATCAGCAGGATTAGGCACGGCAGCCGTAATGGGCAGCACTGTTTCTGGGCTGGTGCCCCATGTCAGGCTAGGGCTGATATCTTCTGCCCGAAGCGTCACTTCCTTATCGAAATGCGCACCTTCATCAGAAGCCAGTGTTTTCCAGTAGACAACGGCCTTATCAAACTCTTCGCCTTTGGGGGCAAAGGGGCGGCCACGCACATATTCAAATGTGGTTTCATCTGGCGCAACCATGCCTGCACGTGCACCGGCCTCAATCGCCATGTTGCACAGCGTCATGCGGCCAGCCATGTCCAGACCACGAATGGCGGAGCCAGCAAATTCAATAACATGCCCTGTGCCACCAGCCGTGCCAATGTGCCCGATAATAGCCAGCATGATATCTTTGGCAGAAACGCCAGCACCCAGCGCGCCATCCACCGTAACGCGCATGTTTTTGGCTGGCCGCTGCAGAATGGTCTGCGTAGCCATAACATGCTCAACTTCCGATGTACCGATACCGAAAGCCAGCGAACCCAGAGCACCATGCGTAGACGTATGGGAATCACCGCACACAATGGTCATGCCTGGCAGAGATATCCCCTGCTCTGGCCCGACAACGTGCACAATACCCTGATTGGCAGATAGCAGCGGGAAATACGGAACCCCGAATTCCTTAACGTTACGTTCCAGCGTTTCAATCTGGTTACGGCTATCAGCTTCTTCAATCGGCTGGGTACGGTCAGACGTGGGCACATTGTGGTCAACCACCGCCACCGTTTTTTCCGGATGGCGCAGTTTACGCCCTGCCAGACGCAAGCCTTCAAAAGCCTGCGGGCTGGTGACTTCGTGCACAAGGTGCCGGTCAATATAAAGAATGGAGGTGCCGTCCGGCAGAGTTTCAACGACGTGATCATCCCAGATCTTGTCGAACAACGTACGCGGGCCCATGCCCCCCTCCTTTAATTTCTTACACTACATGCACCAGCACACCTACTTGGGCCAGTGCTGTTGCGGTATGCCTATATATCAAAAAGACCCGACTGACATAGGCCAGCCGGGTTTTAAAAACCATATCAGACCGCAGTAAACGGTTATATGGTTTTAGTTGGCTGCCGGGGCAACCACTTCACGCGGGCGTTCTGCAATACGTGCAGACTTACCGCTACGGCCACGCAGGTAGTACAGTTTTGCACGACGCACTTTACCACGACGCACAACCTTGATTTCTGCCACCGTAGGTGCGTACAGCGGGAACACACGTTCCACACCTTCACCATTGGAAATTTTGCGCACGGTGAAGTTGCTGTTCAGGCCCTTGTTGGAACGGGCAATCACAACGCCTTCAAAAGCCTGCAGACGGGTACGTTCACCTTCCTGCACCTTAACGGAAACGCGCACCGTATCACCGGCTTCGAATTCCGGAACAGCGCGCTCTGCTGTCAGACGCTTAATTTCTGCAGCTTCATACTGCTGAATGATGTTCATGTCGGTATCCTTCCTCAAACCCCAAAATGGTCTGTCTGTGCGGCCCCGCCCACAGCTTCAGCCATGTTTCTTTCCTTGCGAGCCAGCCAGGCAGACCACAGATCCGGCCTTCTTTCCCGCGTTATTTCTTCTGCCTGCTTCTGCCTCCAGGCCGCGATGGCGGCATGATTGCCCGAAAGCAGGATTTCCGGCACAGCGCGCCCTTCCCATTCAGCAGGACGGGTATAGTGCGGATATTCAAGCAGCCCTTCGGAAAAACTTTCCTCTACGCCACTTTCTTCACACCCCATCACGCCGGGCAGCAGGCGCACACACGCATCCAGCAACACCAGTGCAGCAGTTTCCCCACCAGAGAGAATGTAATCTCCGATAGATACCTGCTCGACGTCATGCGCTTGCAGCACACGCTCGTCCACACCTTCAAACCGACCACACAGCAACAACACCCCAGAACCAGCCGCATAACGCCGCACATCCTGCTGCGTTAAAGGCCGCCCACGTGGCGTAAGATACACACGCGGCACATCCGCTGGCGCTTGAGAAGTTGCAAAAGCAGCATCCACCACATCTGGGCGGATAACCATGCCTGCACCACCACCAAACGGTGTATCATCCACTGCACGATGCCGGCCCAGACCATGCCGCCGCAGATCTTCCGTCCGACATGTCCACAAGCCTTTTTCAAGTGCTCGCCCTGCAAGGGAAAGCCCCAGTGGGCCCGGAAACATTTCAGGAAACAGCGTGAGCACAGTGGCCTGCCAGTTCATGGCTGCACCTCTGTTTTCTGCCGTTTACCAACGCCACGTCCTTCTTCGCCCGAAACTTCTTCAGGGCGCACCACCGTAATTGTCCGTTGTTCCAGATGCACTTGCGGCACACAGGCCTGAGTAAACGGAACAAGGGAACCATCACTTAGTTCCAGACTGGCGCCAGCTCCATAATCATGCACCATCACAACACGACCAAGAGAAAGACCGTTTTCGAATGCTTCCATACCAATCAGATCAGCATGATAGAATTCTTCTTCCTCAGGTTCAGGCAAAGCTGTGCGCGGCACATACAGGCGGGTGTTTACCAATGCCTGCGCGGCATCACGATCGGCCAACGGCGTGCCATTGGCATCCCGCAATTCGGCCACGCTATCCGCCCCACGCCAACTAAGGAACCATTTACGGCCTTGATCATCCTGCAATGCCCCAGACTGCTCCAGCGTTTGTGGGTTTTCCGCATAAGCGCGCACACGCACAAGGCCGCGCACACCATGCGGTTTACCAACAACGCCCATCAGAATGAGGTTTGAGCACATGATGGTTTCAGGCTTTAGGCAGCAGCGGCTTCGGCAGCTTTAGCAGCTTCAGCAGCGCGTGCCTGTGCCTTCTTCTTCGGAGCAGACTTTTTCGGCTGTTCACGATAAGCGGGCTTAGGCGCCAGACCAGCGTTACCAAGGAAGCGTGCAACGCGATCTGTCGGCTGAGCACCTTCAGACAGCCAATGCTTGATGCGTTCTTCCGTCAGGCGCACGCGTTCAGCGTGGTCAGACGGCAGCATTGGGTTGTAAGCGCCAACCTTTTCAATGAAACGACCATCACGCGGGGAACGGCTATCTGCCACAACGATGTGGTAGTAAGGACGCTTCTTGGCACCTGCGCGGGCAAGACGAATTTTAAGACTCATTCGGAGTTACTCCAGACCCAAAAATAAAAAAACCCGAAAAACTGCTTCTAGAAACAGACCGCCTTAGCGGAAAGGATTGCCACCAGGCCCACCCGGCGGCCCTCCTCCTCCCATTCCTTTCGGCATGAGCGCGGACATTCCCTGGCGCATGAGACCTTTCAAGCCCAGTTTGTTGAAGCGCTTCATCATGGAGGACATCATATCAAACTGCTTAAGCAGCTTGTTAACATCCTGAACTGTAGATCCAGACCCGGCAGCAATACGCTTTTTGCGCGATGCCTTGATAATGGCAGGCTTTTTGCGCTCTGCCTTGGTCATGGAAGAAATAATGGCAAGGTGCTTTTTCAGGATCGAGGTATCAAGATCCTTGTCCCCCAAAGCTTCCTTAACTTTACCCATACCCGGCAACATGCCCAGAATACCGGAAATAGACCCTAACTTGTTGATCTGGCGGATCTGGGATGCGTAGTCATCCAGATCGAACTTGCCCGCCATCATCTTCTGGGCGAGGCGTTCACCTTCTTCCTGATCAAGCGTATCGGCGGCTTTTTCAACAAGCCCGGCAATATCACCCAAGCCAAGAATACGGCCTGCCACACGTTCTGGATAAAACTCATCCAGCCCGTCCAGTTTTTCACCCTTACCAATCAGCTTGATGGGGGCACCGGTAATGGCACGCATAGAAAGCGCTGCACCACCGCGGGAATCACCATCCATCCGGGTCATGACAACGCCGGTTACGCCCACAGCCTCATTAAAGGCCTTAGCGGTATTCACGGCATCCTGCCCGGTCATGGCATCTACAACCAGCAGAGTTTCTGCCGGATGCGTGACATCACGAATCTGCCGCACCTCATCCATCAACGCTTCGTCTATGGAAAGACGACCGGCGGTATCGAGGATAACGACATCGTAACCTTCAAGCCGCCCCGTATCGAGGGCACGCTTGGCAATTTCTACTGGTGTCTGTCCAGCGATAATCGGCAGGGACGTGACACCAACCTGCTCTGCCAACTGCGCAAGCTGCAACTGTGCTGCAGGGCGCTGTGTATCCAGAGAAGCGAGCAGAACCTTTTTACGTTCACGCGTTTTAAGGCGCAGGGCCAGCTTACCAGAGGTGGTGGTTTTACCAGACCCCTGCAAACCAACCATAAGAACAGGAACAGGCGGAGTGGAATTGAGATTAAGAGGAACAGCACCCGCACCACCAAGAGCATCAATAAGTGCATCATTGACGATTTTGGCGACAGCCTGACCGGGAGAAATGCTTTCCAGCACCTCATGCCCAATGGCACGTTCTTTAACTTTATTAACGAAGTCTTTAACAACAGGCAGCGCAACGTCGGCATCCAGCATAGCCAGACGGACTTCCCGCATTGCCTCCAGAACATCGGCTTCAGACAGCGCTCCCTGTTTAGCGAGGCCATCAAAAACGCCGGAAAGCTTGCCTGAAAGAGCTTCGAACAAAAGTATCACACCCCATAACAAGACGCGCCACTGCGCGAACACTCGCGGAGTGGCGGGCCTGATTTGTTGCAGGGGTTACGGGATACCCCTGCGAGAGTCAAGAACCTTCTGGCGGTTTACTTGCCAGATTTGTCTGCATCAGCCGCTGGGGCCGGATGTTCTACCGCATGCAGTTGATCCAGCAGGTCATGAATTTTTACCTGACGTGCATGGATTTGTGCCAGCTGATCGGTTGTCAGCACATCATGGATGCGGGAAGCCGTTTCCAGATGCTGAGATTCACGCTGGGCGCGCAGGGTAGCCATTTCCTGCTGCAAAGTTGCAACCTTATCTTTATCCACCGGGCCGGGAGATGTCAGGGCATCTTCAATCTGGCGATGAATTTTGTCGAAATCACCACGGAGATCCTGCGCCTGATCCTGACGGTGTGCTTCCTGCAGGATGGTCTGGATCTGCTTGCGCTGCTTTTTTGTAAGATCAATGCCATCCAGAGCATTCAGCCCTGCACCCGGAATACCGGGACCAAAGCCGTTTCCATTAAATCCGTTACCCGGTTCTGCATGTGCGCTTACGCCTGCAACAGAAACACCTGCAGCCACAATTGCTGCCAGAAGGGTCTTTTTGATTTTCATAATGTCTATGCTCCTTAAAAGCTTGAACTGCTCCATACTTGGGGAAGATTGCAAACTTGCCAAGGGTTACGCCGAATATAAATCCTTAGGCATTCGGGTTGACATCAATCCGCAGACTTGCGCGCTAACTCTAGAAAACGGGCGGCATCGGCCACTTCCCGCTGTATACCGGCAATACGGTCTGTTATTTCCGTATCCTCACCCCATACAGCCATCTGCATACGTTCATCCAGCGTTGCATTGGCCACCAGCTCATCTGCAGAACCTGCACCATTCACCAGCGCCAAACCCAGCACAAGGCTCCCCAATGCGGGCACGGAAACAGCAAGCACAGCCAATTCCGCTGGGTTCAGCTTTTCCATGGCATCATAGAGCTTTTGCAACGACTCTTCAGGCTGCACAATTGGCATCACGCCAGAGGATGTGTGCAGGGTGACACCATATTGCTTACGCAGCCACTCCAGCCACGGGTCCCATTCCTTACGCTGGGCTTGTGCCAGCTTACCTTCTCCCGGTTCCCGGTAGCACAGCAGATCACTTCCCGCATAAGCCAGAAGGCTGCGTAAAACCCCTTCCCGCTCAGCAGGAATACGCTCGATCATGGAGCCTGCAATGCCGGTAAGAGGCAAATCTGCAGGTGAAAAACGACCATCTGCATTTTGCCCGGCGGCTTGCCATTCCGCCGCCAGTGCATCTGCCAACGCGCGAGACTTTACGCATAACGGAGTCTTGCGTGGCAGACGAATGCTGCGCCCATCAAGTTGCACCACAAAGCCCTGCTCTTCCGGCGTGACATTGGCCAGCTTCCAGAACCGCTTACGGCCAGCAGGCGCATTGCCAGAAACATTATGTTCGGTAGATGCCATTTTCATTGGAACAGCCCCAAGCCACGCAACATGTTCATGACCTTTCCTTCCTTGCCCGCTTTTTTCTGCGGAGCATCTGGCCCAGCCACACCCTCACGCGCAGCGGAAAGCATAGAGGGGCAACCATCTCCCTCTCCATCATTTCCACCAATACTTATGCCGTATCGGCCCTCGTAAGCCGGGTCCATACGCGGTTTAGGGTCTGACAATGTACCTGTAACTGCAACATCGGAAGAAGCCGAAGCCCCACCCAGCAACACGCGAGGAGACAGATGCATATCTAGCGCCTGAGAGCCCAGCCCCACTGTGCCGTGCCCATGCAGAACCAGAAACGGCGTTTCCAGCCCTAGCATATCAATGTTGGCGTTACCCTGCGCAAACTGCATATGGCTGCCAAAGCATCTAACTGGCATTTTGCCTTTAACAGGCACCTGCGGCCCTAAAAGGGTACGAATAGCGGCCCCACTTACGCTGCCATCCACAACCGAAACCCCAAGGTGACCATCCAGATTGTTGCGCCGATCTTCCGGCATTTCCCCTTGTGTGGAAACTGCTCCTACAAGCTGCACCGTGCCAGAAAGAGATGCAGAAAGGCCAAGCCAGCGCTCAACAACAGGCAATGGTAAAAATACAGGATGCGCCGCCAATTCAATCTGAGGCACAGCACCTGCGACATCATACACCAAGCGGCCGACTTGCTGGAAACCATTGCCCTCTGCCTGCACGGGATCAAGCGTTAGCCTGCTATTTTGCAACGTAGCATGCGTGCTGACATGCGCCCATGTAACACCTTGCCAATTTACACTTTGCGCCTGCACATCCACCGCACCATGCGCGCCACGCAGCACATCCGGCACAGCATGGTGCCGTATCAACGCAGCCGTATCGGCAACATCTATGCGGCCATCTACCTTAAAATCATTGGCGGCTGGCAGATCACCACCGGGCGCCACATGCGCAAGCTGGCCATGCACATCCAACGCAGAAGCCCCAGCACTTAGGGTACCTGTGCCGTGTATGCTGGATTCACCCTGTGTGAGCGTTAAATCCACTGGCACAACCTGCTGCGCAACGTGCTCAGGCTGAGCCAACTGCTGTATTGTGCCAACCGTGCCGCGCAGGCTCAATACCTGCGCCCCAACCTGACCATCAATCTGGGTCGTCACCGGGTCTGTTGGCCGGGCTGTGTCTATCACCACACGTGTTAACGCGGCCTGTGGCAACCATGCGCCCACGTCCACATTTTCTGCCCGCACATGCAGGCTTTGTGGTGCAGGCTGCGCCCCCTGCCCACCAACAGCCATATCTATAGATACGTTACGGCCATCTGGCAGATTTGCATGCGGAAAAAAGACATTCAGATCACGTAGTTGCGCAACAGAGCCACCAATCTGCAACGCATAAACCTTTTGGCCCCGTGGATCTGTGATGGACCCATCTATATGGGCCAACCCAGCAGGATGACCATTAACGGTAAGGGAAATTCTGAGCTGCATTGGCAACTGCGCAGACATTGGCAACAAAGGCCCAGTTTGCCCGGTAAGCGCTAACTGACCAGCCCCTTTACGCAGCTTTACGTCAAAATCAGGCGCGTTACCTGAAAGCCCTTTAACCTTGCCTTCGGCAACCTGAAACGCACCGGAACGATGATGCACTGCATCAAGCCAAGCAACCTGCGCCTGCGTGAGTGAAAGATCTGAGACCGTTAGATTCCAGTGCATCTTACCGGAACTGGAAGAAGTCCCTCCACCGCTGCTCTGACGCTCCTGCGGTGTGAAGTGCCAGTCTGCCCGCCCATCCGCCAAACGCCGCAACTGCACTTGTGGGCTGATCAGGCTGACATCTTCAAACGCAATGCGGTGCGAAAACAGCGGCAACAATGCCAGCCGGGCACGGACTTGCCCGATATCCAGCATATTTACGCCATCTTCCGCCACGCTGGAAAGTTTGACACCCTTTGCTTCCACCCATGGAAAAGGCAGAATCCACACATGCAACTGGCCGATTGTGAGGTGACGGCCTGTGCTACTTTCCACGGCATCGGCCAACCGTGTTTTAAGCCAATCAGCATCCTGTGTAGCAGATACAATCGTGGCACCGCCCAGCGCCAGAACAGCGGCCCCCGCCAGTAGGCCGATTTTCCATTTCAGACGCATGTGCGTTTCTCCTGTTTCAACTTAAACCGTCCTTATCCTTGACCACCACGACGTGACGGTGGTGGTGTAGTGCCCGGCACAAACCCAAGGGTTCGGAAGGTTTCACGCATATGCGGCGGCAATTCGGCACTTACGGTTAAGCGCCCACCAGCCGGATGAGGCATATCCAGCATACGGGCATGCAGATGCAGTCTATCTGTAAAACCGGAAGGATGTGCAGCCGCCCCACCATATTTGGGATCACCCAAAATAGGCGTACCTAAAGACTCGCAATGCACACGTAACTGATGCGTACGCCCGGTAAGCGGTGAAAGCTCCAGCCAAGAAAACTTGCGCGCAGCCGAATCCAGCACTTCGTAAACAGAACGTGCAAATTGCGCATCGGCATCCTTGCGGTCTGCCGCCACGGTTATGGAACCGGGGCCTGCACCCAAACGCGCCAATGGCTGGTCTATTTCACCCGAAAGTGGGTCAGGCCGCCCAACCACAACCGCCCAGTAGATTTTTTTCACATCCCGGCCACGGAAAGATGCGGCCAGCTTGGCAGCCACACCGGGTGTGCGAGCTAACAGCAGCAAGCCGGAAGTATCTTTATCAATCCGGTGCACCAGCCGTGGGCGCGGGTCATCTTCTTCCCGCAGGCCATCCAGCATCATATCAATATGTTTGGTAATGCCGGGGCCACCCTGCACGGCAAGCCCTGCGGGTTTGTTAAGAACAATAACGTGCTTGTCCTGATACACCACCATCTTGCGGATTTCGCGCGCCAGTTTTTCATCCAGCGGGCGCGGCATATCTCGCGCGGGTTTAGCGGCCATGGGTATAGGGGGCACACGCACCGTTTGCCCCGGCTCCAGCCGAGTAGAAGCTTCTACCCTTTTGCCCTCAACACGAATCTGGCCTGTGCGGCACAGTTTTTGAAGCGCCCCCTGCGTAAGATGCGGGTAATGGCGGCGAAAATAGCGATCCAGACGAATACCATCTTCGTCTTCGCTTACGGTACGATTGACAACACTCATGCGCCGATATTCACGACTAACGCCGATCCCGCAAGCGGGACCACGTTTCTAGCCTGTGACGAACCTCCCGTTCATAGCCTCTGCCCGTTGGATTATAGAAGTTCTGCCGCCTCATACCGTCGGGAAAATAATTCTGACCAGAAAAGCCTTCTTCCGCATCATGATCATACTGATAGCCCTTACCGTAGCCGATATCCTGCATCAGCTTTGTGGGGGCATTTAGAATATGTGCAGGCGGCATGAGGCTGCCTGTGGCCTTGGCGGCACGGCGCGCAGCACCATAGGCTTTATAAACTGCATTGGATTTGGGTGCTGTGGCCAGATGTACCACAAGCTGTGCCAAAGCCAGCTCCCCCTCTGGGGAGCCTAGGCGCTCATATGTTTCCCACGCAGCCACAGCCAATGGCAGGGCGTGTGGGTCTGCCATGCCTATATCTTCTGCGGCAAAGCGTGTCATACGGCGGGCCAGATAACGTGGGTCTTCCCCCCCTTCCAGCATGCGGGCAAACCAGTAGAGGGCCGCATCCGGATCTGATCCGCGCATGGATTTATGCAGCGCGGAAATAAGATTGTAATGCTCTTCCCTATCCCGATCATACAAAATGGCGCGTTTTGCCAACAGGCGGGAAAGTGCCTGCGCATCCAGCGGCTTTTCTGTTTTCAGGCTTAAAAGCTGCTCCACCATGTTCAGCAGATAACGACCATCACCGTCCGCCATGGCGCGGAGGGTTACGCGTCCATCTTCCGTAAGCGGCAAGGGCCGGCCTGTTTCTTCCTCCGCCCTTACCAGAAGGGCTTCACAGGCAGGATCATCCAGCCGGTTCAGCACCATGACCTGACAGCGAGAAAGCAAAGCCGAGTTAAGCGCGAAGGAAGGATTCTCGGTTGTAGCGCCTACCAGCACAACGGTGCCGTCTTCCACAACAGGCAAAAAGCCATCCTGCTGCGCACGATTGAAGCGATGAATTTCATCTACAAACAGCAGTGTGCCACCACCAGCTTCTGCTTGCCTGCGTGCGTTCTCGAACGCTTTTTTCAGATCCGCCACACCAGAAAACACAGCGGAAAGCTGCACAAATTTCAGCCCCGCAGCTTGGGCCAACAGGCGCGCGATAGTGGTTTTACCTACACCCGGCCCACCCCACAAAATCAGACTGGCAAGAGAACCACGTTCGAGCATACGCGTTAGCGCACCCTCTGGCCCCAACAGGTGCGCTTGCCCTACCACATCTTCCAGCCGCTGCGGGCGCAAACGGTCGGCCAATGGCTGTGTGGGCGCTGGCTTTTTACGTGCGTCCGCGCTTCCCCCCTGCGATGGCTCAGGAGAAAGCCCAAAAAGATCATCACCCATTATCGGGGGCTCACGCTCTGCGGCCATGGCCTGCGTGCCTCACTTTAATCTGTCTCAATCTGTATGAATATATCGGCCCGCACGGCAGCTTTTTCCAGAAGAGAGGAGGAAAAAGCTGCTTTCAACACAGTTTAATCGTTCTCTGCTGGCAGTACGAAGGTGCTGGCTGGAATATCTGCGCCTGCATGCACATCAAACAAGGTTACACGGGTTTCCCGCCCCTGCGCATCCAGCACACTCCATGATCGCAGAGCAACTGGTGTTTCATAAAAAACCAGTGTCAGACTGCCATCACCGGGAGAAGACGTGCGCACAAGCGTTACCTGCACCAACCCGTTATCATGCTGAAAGCCCGTAACTGTTACGTCATCTATCAGGCTCACATGGGGGCGCAGCAAAAGGCCCAATGGTGTACGCTCAATGGGAATAACCGTGGTTTGATCCAGTTGGTTATCCCGGAACACAACCTTCCCGCCATTTGCCACCAGAAGCAGTGGGGATGGTGGATCATACGCCAAGCGCATCTGGCCGGGACGCTTCATCCATACGGTGCCGGTGGTGCGCTTTCCCTCTGCATCCAGTTGCTGAATGCGGGCCTGAAAGGTTTTGGATTGGTTGAGCGCCTGCTCAATCCTCTTCAGCCATACTTTATCTGATGCAGAAAGCGCCACAGCAGCCGGTGCGGAAGAAGATGCCACGGGAATAGCCGTTTCACCGGTATCATCCTGTGCGTAAGCTTGGCTGCCAGCCAGAACCAACCCCATAGCCGCTAGCAGAACAGCCCGGAAAATGGATTTCATGAACGTGGTTTCTTTCATATGAAACATGCAGGCTTATACAGCTATCAACCCAGCAACGAGCGCCAGCGCTACGGCCAAGCCAATTTCTCGATTAGCCCGAAACTGAGCCAAGCACAAAGCGGGGCTTGTGGGGTCTACCTTAAGGGCCTGTTGCCACAACAATATGGCAGGCACCACCAAAGCCACCCAAAACAACGGGCCAGCCCCCGCCAAAACAGCCGCCAGAGCCAACAAAACAAGCATCAGCCCGTAACAGGCGCCAATAAACCCACGTGCCCGACCCACCATAAGGCGAGAGGTGGATTTTACACCAATACGGGCATCGTCTTCCATATCCTGAAAGCCGTAGATGGTATCAAACCCCAGTTGCCAAACGATGGTTGCCGCATACAAAGCTGCCTGCGCCCAAGATAAATGCCCTGCGGCTGCCGCATACCCCATGGGAGCGCCAAACCCAAAGGTAAAGCCCATGACAAGCTGTGGCCACCACGTAAACCGCTTGGCCAATGGGTAAAGCGCTACCAACAGCAGGGATGACACACCCAACACCCACGAAAGGCTGTTTAACTGCACCAGAACAGCCAAGCCTGCCAGCAAAAGCAGCACCAAAAACAGTGTCGCCTGCTTCATGCTCAACGCGCCAGATGCCAGTGGCCGCCCCGCTGTGCGCGCCACCTGCCGGTCTATGTCCCTATCCCACATATCGTTTACAACGCAGCCTGCGGCCCGCATAACAAGGCTGCCAATACCAAACAGCACAATCAGCCGGATACGCTCGAAAGTAGCAACACCCTGAGGCAGCAGAATGCCCCACATGCCCGGCAGCCATAAAAGCCACGTACCTATGGGCCTATCCAGCCGTGCAAGCAAAGCATAGGCCTGCAATGCCGGTGGTAGATGGGCAATCCACCCTGTAATGCGGATATCTGTATGGCTGGAAGAAACTGACACGGCTGCTCACGTATCCTGTTCAGAAAGGCATATGGTGTTAAGGGCTGGTGTTCTATGCCACAAAGCGGGAATCACTTACACCTTTCAGCTTAGACAGACCCGGTAACCATGGTTGTAACAGATGCCACAGCGCACCTTCCGCGCCTTTACAATGCTCCAGAAACGTTGGGAGACGCCCAAACAGGCCTAACTCTGCCCATCGCGCCAGATCAGGCCCGCTATCTGGGCACCGTGCTGCGCAAAAAAACCGGAGACCATGTGCGCATCTTCAACGCAAAAAGTGGAGAATGGCTGGCACGCATTACGGAAATCCGGAAGGACAAAGGTTTTTTTACGCTAGAACACCAATTGCGCTCCCCCACGCCACAACCTGCTTTGGTTCTGGCTTTTGCCCTATTAAAGCGTGATGCCACAGACTTGGCCTTGCGCATGGGCACGGAACTGGGTGTCACGCACTTTGTGCCCCTTATAACCGAACGCACCAATACTCACCGCATCAACCCAGACCGCCTGCACGCCATCGCCACCGAAGCCACGGAGCAATGTGAGCGCTTTGATGTGCCACACATAGAGTCCCCACAGTCATTCACAGATTTTCTGGCAAGCTGGCCACAGGAACACCGCCTGTTTGCAGGCATAGAACGTGGAGAGAACCGGGCAATACATACCCCCGCGCTGCTACCCGATGCACATGCAGGTGATGGTTTTTTAGTTGGCCCTGAAGGTGGCCTAAGTGATAGAGAATGTCAGATGATGCTGAAATATTCCTGCATCACCCCAATATCCCTAGGCCCGTTGGTGTTGCGGGCTGATACAGCCGTTGCTGCTGGGCTTGCTCTTATAGGCTGTGGCTTGCGTTCGGCTGCGGTTTTGTCACAATAACGCTTCCATATCTTCGCTTTGCTGGCGCAGAGTGCGATTTCTCTGTTTTTCAAGGATCTGTGATACCCCATGTCCAACCCCGGCGCATCAGATGAAACCCCTGCCCGCACCGTTGCACAGCTGGCCGAAGTGCTTGCGCAGGGATGCAAGCCGCGTGACGCATGGCGGATTGGCACGGAACACGAAAAATTCGGCTTTCTGCGTCCAGAATCCGTAAAAGAAGGGCAAAAAGCTTATTCTGCCCCGCCTTATGCCCCCAATGGTATTGAAGCGCTGCTCAAAGGTCTGCAAAAGTTTGAGCCGGATGATTGGACATCTGTTCTCGATAACAACAACATCATCGGCCTGAAAGGGCGTGGTGAAGCCGCAGGGGCTGCTATCTCCCTTGAACCTGCTGGGCAGTTTGAACTTTCTGGCGCGCCTTTGCGCACGTTGCACGAAACAGCAGAAGAACTGACAGCCCATTTTGATGCAGTACGCCCTATTGCACGTGAACTTGGGCTGGGGTTTGCCCCTTTGGGCTTCCACCCCACTGCCACACGGGCAGAACTGCCGTGGATGCCAAAATCCCGCTACGCCATTATGCGTGAATACATGCCCAAAGTTGGCTCAATGGGTTTGGACATGATGCAGCGTACCTGCACCGTGCAGGTTAATCTGGATTTTGGGTCTGAGCAGGACATGGTGCGCAAAATGCGTGTTTCCATGGCGCTACAACCTGTAGCTACAGCCCTGTTTGCCAATTCTCCTTTTGTAGAAGGCAAGCCCAACAACATTCTTTCCAACCGCGCGCAGGTCTGGACAGATACGGACAACGCCCGCTCTGGCATGCTGGCATGTGTGTTTGAAGATGACTTCAGTTTTGAACGCTATGTGGAATGGGTGCTGGATGTGCCCATGTATTTCATTATGCGTGATGGCAAGATGCGCAACGTGGCGGGCCGCTCCTTCCGCGCATGGATGAATGGAGAACGGCAGGATGGTCTGGAAGATGTAACCCCCACCATTGGGGATTTTGAAGACCACATTACAACAGCCTTCCCCGATGTGCGGCTCAAGCAGTTTTTGGAAATGCGCGGGGCAGATGCTGGCTCACCTGAAATGATGCTGGCTCTTTCCACTTTGTGGACAGGCCTGCTGTATGATGATGCAGCCTTAGAATCCGCTTGGGAACTCGTTAAGTCTCACCCGTGGGAAGACTACGTGAAACTGCGGGATATTGTGCCACTTATGGGGCTGGATACGCCTTGGGGCGAAGGCACAGTGCGCGATCTGGCCGCACAAATGATTGCCATTGCCATGGACGGCCTACAGGGACGAGACATGACGGATGAAAGCGGGCAAACGGAATGGGTTTACCTCGCCCCCCTCACCTCTTTGGTGGCTGGTGCCCCCACACAGGCCGAACGTTGGTTGGAACGTTATTACGGCGCATGGATGGGTGATGTAAACCGCATCTTCCTAGAAGCTGAAGTCTGAACGACCGCATATAATACGACCAATAAAAAGCAGCGTCAGGCTGCTTTTTTTGTATTCAGAAACAAACGGCTTGCACTTAACGTGGCGGCAAATAACGCAACACATCCGGCCATAAGCAGGCATTTTTGCGTGGCCCCATGCACAAACCACGTAAAAAAGGCCGCAACCCCCATAGCCCCCAAGGTCTGCCCCGCTTGGCGCGCAACCTGCACCATACCACTGGCCCCGCCCGCGCGGTTATGAGGTGCAGCCACCATCATGGCCCGATTATTGGGGGGCTGAAAAAAACCAAACCCCCAGCCTGCTACACCGGTACGCCATGCAATATCCCACACAGAAGGATGAGCAGGCAGCAGCCACAACAAAAAGAACCCCAATGCCGTTGTACTCAGTCCGATGGAAGACAACACACCAGCAGAAACCTTATCCGCCACCCGCCGGATAAGCGGAGCAGCGCACATAATGCCTAACGGCCAAGGGGTAATCAGCAAACCCGTTGCAGCCGAACTAAGGCCAAGAGTGTTGTGCAACGTAAACGGCATGGAAACGATATAGAAATTAGAGGCCACAAAACCACAGAACCCGGTGATAAAAGCCACTGCAAATTCTGGATTTTCAAGCAGATCAACCGGCAAAATTGGTTGCGGAGCTTCTGCCTCACGCCGCACCAGCAGCACTCCGGCGGCAAGCCCAGCCAGAAGCAATGCACAGGAAATGGCTGTGTTTTGGGAATGCGCCAGCCCATCTCCTCCCATTACGGAGGCACCAAAAGCTAGCATACACAATATGCTGCCTGTAATATCCAACTTGCCAGAAGTGCGCGGTACTGTAGGCAATGCATAAAAAGCCATGCCCAAGGCCAAAGCCCCAAACGGCAAATTAATCCAGAACAACCATGGCCAAGACCCAATAGTGAGAATAGCCGCAGCAGCCGTAGGGCCTAATGCCACACCAAGCGCTACCACAACGCCATTAAGGGCAATGCCGCGCCCTATTTCTGCATGCGGGTAAATAAAACGCACCAGCGCGATATTCACACTCATAATACAGGCGCCGCCAATGCCCTGCAACACGCGCGCACCCGCCAAAATAGGCAAGCTGGTGGCCGTAGCACAGAACAGGGATGATACCATGAAAATGATAATCCCAACCTGACAAAGCCGGGCAAACCCTACCCTGCTCCCCAATGCTGCCAACGGCAGAAGAGAAACCAGACTGGCCATCTGATAGGCATTTACAACCCAGATGGATGAAGATGAGGATGCGTTTAAATCTCGCGCAATATCGGGCAGCGCAACATTGGCAATGGCGTAATCCAGCAATGCCAGAAAAACAGAAAGCGCCACAGCCAGCATGGCCATATTGCGGGCAGCTCCATGCAGCCCATCCACCACGGGTGCTGACTGAGAAGTGGGGAGCTGTGTCATGGAACAAAACGTCCTTCTGCCTGCAAGGCGTTACTTACCTGCTTTTTCTGGGAAACCAGAACGCACGCAGGCATGTTTCTCCCACCCACCTTGCACAGCCAATGTATGAGCCGCAGCCTCGCACGCCAGTTCAGACGCCATAGGCAAAACAATATGGGCACTACCTGATGCAGTGCCCCATGCAACAAGAAACCATGCAGCAATCATGGAGCCTATGCTTTCATCCTCATCTTGTCAGAACAGTATTTATAGTGGCTGCCAATACTGCTCTGACGAGAAGGCGAGACGACACCTATCAGATCAAGAATCTGCGTAAGGGTTTTTGGTGCCGCGCGTTTGCAGGCGGATAGGCACTCCCGGCAGGTCAAACGTTTCACGCAGGCCATTTACGAGATAGCGCTTATAATCATCCGGCAGTTGCTCTGCCCGTGTACCGAATATGACAAACGTTGGCGGACGAGATTTAACCTGCGTAATATACCGCAGCTTCAATCGACGCCCCTGCACCAATGGCGGCTGATGGCGTTCCAGCATTTCCTCAAACCAGCGGTTGAGGGCGCCTGTTGGCACACGTGCGTTCCATACTGTCCATGCATCACGCACTGCGGGCAGCAGCTTGTGAATGGAAGCCCCGGTGAGTGCAGAAAAAGTAACAACTGGCACGCCCCGCATCTGCGCCAGAGAAATGCTCAGGCGGTCCAGAATAGCATTGCGCGTGGCTACCCGATCCTGCACGGCATCCCATTTATTCAGGGCCAATACGCAGGCACGGCCTTCACGCTCAATTAAGCGGGCAATCTGCAAATCCTGCTCATGCACACCCAATGTAGCATCCAGAACCAGTACGGCAACTTCTGCCATTTTCAGCGCTTCGATAGCAGCCGAAACGGACATTTTTTCCAGAGATTCATCAATGCGCGCTTTTTTGCGCAAACCCGCCGTATCTACAATTTCAAACGTATCATCGCCATCTCGCAGCGTTACGGCAATGGAATCTCGGGTTAGCCCTGCTTCCGGGCCGGTAATCATACGCTCTTCACCCAAAAGGGCGTTCATGAGGGTAGATTTACCCGCATTGGGCCGCCCCACAATAGCCACACGCAGCGGGCCTGTAGGGCGCGGAGGTTCTTCCCCTTCTTCTACAGCAAAATCATCTTCTGCTTCGAATTCAGGTTCTGCCTTATGCTCCGGCTCTGCGGGCAGCCTATCGGCAATTTCCCACATCAAATCGGTCACACCTTCACCGTGTTCGGCAGAAAGCGCCAAAGGCTCACCCAAACCCAGCGCATAGGCTTCCATTGCAGAAGCCGTGCCAAGCCGCCCTTCGGTTTTATTGGCAACCAACAGCACAGGCCGGTTCTGACGCCGGATCCACTGCGCAAAATGCTCATCCGCTGGCGTAATACCGGCGCGCGCATCTACACAAAACAGCACCAAATCTGCTTCACGCACAGCGCTTTCAGAAGAAAAGCGCATCCGTCCAAACAGGCTTTCGGGGGCAGCTTCTTCCAAGCCGGCTGTATCAATCAACCGCACATAGCGCCCACGAATAAGGGCTACACCTTCCTTGCGGTCTCGGGTTACGCCGGGCGTATCCGCCACAAGCGCCTGCCTACGCCCGACAAGGCGGTTGAACAGCGTGGATTTACCAACATTTGGCCGACCTGCAATAACAACAACAGGCATATCCCCCGTAGGAAGCGGCGGAGGTGGGCGCATAGATTTGCGGCGATCAGCCATAAGAGCAAAGGTTCCCGTCGTTTGTCACGATCAGCATCTGGTTATCTACGATAATTGGCGGCACGAAAGAAACGGCATCCATGCTGTCTACTGATATAATTGCACCTGTTGTCGGGTTAATCCGCACCATACCATTTTCTGGCAAAGAGCTTAGACAAACCAGTTCGCCGCCCACCAGCATGGGGCCAAACCAGGTTACGATATCTTTGTGCACATCCACGCGCCGGAAGCGCCGCAGTTGCGTAATCCAGCGCACATGGCCGGAAAGGCGGTCAATACATGCAATCTGCTGATCTAGCGAGACCACAAAAAGCCAATCCCCCACGCAAAGCAGGCTGTTCTGGCTGGCAACCGAGCGTTCCCACACACGGCGGCCTGTGCGGATATCAATAGCAGCCAACACCTGCGCCATACTAACGGCATACACAATGCTATCAACAATAACAGGCAAGCCACGCACGCAGGAAAGATCCAACGTACTGGCCTGACTGTTGACGTTGCCCATCATGTCACTCCAGACAACCTCACCACTTTCCACTCGGAAAGCAACAAGATCACCCCCACCAAATCCGGCCACCACAATGCCGTTATCTACAGCAGGAGCAGGCTGGCCAAATACGGTGGTTTCCACAGATGTAGCGGTATATGCCCACAACTGGCGGCCTGTGGCAGAATCCAGCGCAAAAAACCGCTCATCAATCGTGCCAAAGAAAACACGCCCGCCAGCAACTGTTGGGGCAGAACGGCCCGGTGCCCCGTTGGTGGTTTTCCACTTTACTTTGCCGGTTGCCGCATCCACCGCCATAGTTTGGGAAATGCCATCTACAATGTAAACAACACCGCCATCTACGGCCAAACCGCCGCCCATATTGGCAGAGTAAGACTTTTTGGGCCGTGGGTTATACGCCCAAATATGGCGCATACCGGGCCAAGAAAAAGCCCGCACAACGCCTTGGGCATCCATAACAAACAGGCGGCCATCCTGCACAACGGGTGGCGCAGGAATAAGCCCGCGGCCCAAAGTGCCAAGTGCAGCCCATGCCATGAAATCTGGCTGAGAGATACCGGCCCCGATATCCTTGCTCCACCTTTTATGCAGGCCGCCCCACGCATAATTGCTGCCGGTATGGGCTGAAACACGCCCACAAATAGGCCATTCTGAAACACTCATAGGGGCAGGTATTGTAATGGGCGTATGATCGTCCGGATCAACCATCAGCCCAGAGCCGGAAGATAGAATATCCGTGCGGTGCCCAGCCAGAATGGGCTTTCTATCACTCTCAAACATAGTGCACCCAGCTAGCGCGGGGGCCAAAGCGGCTCCGCCTAACAGGGCACGGCGTGAAAGTCCGGAACGTCTGGTTGCGCTGGATTTCTTGTTGCTGCTCATTCTACTAGCCTGCTGTCGGATCAAGGGCCTGCATCATATCCTGCGCCCGGTTGCGTACGCCCTGAGGAACATCCTGCGCAGCCTGTAGCGCTGCAAATTTCTGCCGCGCCTCTGCCACATGTCCTTCGCGCACATCCAGAACTGCCAAGGCTTCCATGGCCAAACCATTCCATGGCTTACCTTTGCCAGTAAGCAGCGCAAGGCGAGAACGCAGCGTAGCGGGCTCTCCCGTATCCAGCTGTTTTTGGCACCACAGCAAGGTTGCCAGATCACGCAGTGCAGAATCCGCATTGGGGTCCTTCTGCACGGCATCCCATGCGGCCAGCGCCCCTTTTACATCACCCCGCGCTGCCTGCACGCCCCCTTCCTGCAAACGGGCCAGAACAGCCACACCTTTTGCATCGGAAGATGCTAATTTCTGCAACGAGGCCAAGCCCGCCTGCGCGGTAGTGGTAAGATCTACCGTGCCTGAAGAAGGAATTGAGGGCAGATGGTCTGTCTGCCGCAAGGCCGTAAGATACGTTCCTGTGGCTTCCAACGCCTGAGATTTCTGGTTGGAAACATGCCAAGACCACGCACCAATGCCTGCAAGCACGGCCACAACCAGCCCAAGGCCAGCACCGGCATAGCGCTTTGCTGCCATACGCAGGCGCTCGGCCTGCATTTCCTCATCAACTTCCTTGAAAAGATCCTCTGCCACGGTCTGGCCTGTTCCTGTCTGCTGGCGTTCTGCCTGACGGCTTTGTGTTACCGTCTATCTGCCTCAGCCGGGGGTATCATACAAGTCATACAGGCAATCAGCCTGATGGCGGCTCTTTTACTGCTGTACCAGAAAAACAGCCGCCCTGCCGAAAACTTTAGTGCTCTGCCTTCTGTAATTTGCTGCCACCAGCCTTGAGAGCCGTGGTTAACTTGGTGAAATTACCAGCAATACGTTTTTGCACGGTGCTGCTGCCCTCATGGATATGGGCAATTTTTTCACGCGCTTCGTTGCTAATAGCTGTTTCTTCCTTAACGGCAGCCTTGGCTACACAGCTATTATAGGTGCGTGCTGCTTTTTCATACGCACTTACCTTATCAACGCTGGCGTTATATTTATCAACGGAAGACACTTCTACAGAAGGTGCAACAGGTTCTGCGCCACAGGCGCTGGCTGTCCACATCTTGTCTGCTGCCTGAGCAGGCAGGGCAAGTATGCCGCACAACTGCGCCGCTGCAAGCCCGGCGATGAGATAAAAACCTTTCCTAATCATTCCTGTATCCCCGATTCAGAGCAGAGATATTTTTCTGCCCAGTTTATAACTCTACCATCAGCAAACGCTTCTTGCACAGGCAGCGCAAATGTCCACACCTGCGCGCACTGGGTTGGAAAAAAAACCGGAAGACAGTATAGGCGCGATAATGCGCATTCTTTTCATCACGGCTACACGTCTGGGCGATGCCGTGCTTTCTACAGGCCTGCTGGCATATCTGCACCAACGCTGGCCAGATGCGCGGTTCACCATAGCATGTGGGCCTGTTGCTGCCGGGCTGTTTAGTGCGTTTCCCGGACTCGAACGCACCATTGTAATGGAAAAACGTCCCTATGATCTGCACTGGTTTGATCTGTGGAAAGCCTGCGCACCTTTAAAATGGGACATCACGGTGGATCTGCGCGGTTCTGCCGTTACTTTTCTTTTACGCTCTGGCCGACGGTTTATTATGCGCGGAGGCCGCCGTGCAGGCGCACGCATTACACATTTGGGAAGAGCCCTAAACCTTTCCCCCCCTCCGCTCCCTACTGTTTGGGTCAGCCCGGCTGATCGCGCAAAAGCACAGGACATTATTCCTGATACCGCGCCCATTATTGCCTTAGGCCCTACGGCAAACTGGACAGGAAAAATCTGGCCAACAGAGCGTTACCTGCCCTTGTGGCAACGCCTTTGCGCTGCATACCCACAGATTCGGCCTGCCATTTTCTATGGCCCGGGTGAGCAGGAAGCTGCGCTGGCGCGCCCTGTTCTGGAAGCTTTGCCCCATGCCATTGATGCTGGAGGCCATTTTTCCCTTACGGAAGTTGCTGCCATGCTGGCTCGTTGTCGCCTGTATATTGGCAATGATTCGGGTTTGATGCACTTGGCTGCCGCAGCGGGCACACCCACTTTGGGACTTTTTGGACCATCTCGTGCATCGGAATACGCACCTTCTGGCAAAAATGCGCGCTGGATTGCCGCCCCCGGCCCAGAGGGTGAAGCCCCCATAGCTGGGTTGGATGTTGCAGATGTGGCCACAGCAGCGCTCTCCCTTCTTAAGGAAACCGGCATATGATGAATGGTACTGCCAACAGGCTGAACTCGCAGCCCTTGAAAGTTGCGCATATTATGGCCGGTGCCCCCACAGGCGGGGCAGAACTGTTTTTTGAGCGCCTATGTATTGCACAGGCTGCCGCCGGGCTTTCTGTTCTGCCTATTATCCGCACCAATCCGGAACGTAGCCAACGTTTACGTGCAGGCAACCTTACGCCGGTGGAACTGCCTTTTGGCAACATGCTGGATATACGCACCCGCATGGGCCTGCGCTCTGCCCTTAAAGAGTTTTCCCCTCGCGTTGCCGTTGCATGGATGAACCGTGCCGCACGGTTTGCCCCCCAAGGCAATTGGGTGCTGGCCGGGCGGTTGGGGGGATTTTATGATCTTTCCAATTATCGCCGTTGTTCTCATCTTATCGGCAATACGCATGGGCTGGTACGCTGGATGCGTGAGCAAGGCTGGCCCACCAACGCCGCGCATTACCTGCCTAATTTTGCCACGGACCTTGCTGCCACACCGCCTGTATGGCCCACATTTTTGCCGCAGGGTACGCCCTTTCTATTGGCATTAGGGCGGCTACATAAGAACAAGGCTTTTGACGTTCTGATCCGTGCCATGAAGCATGTGCCTCACATTCCACTTGTTATTGCCGGAGAAGGGCCAGAGCGCGCAGCGCTGGAAGCGCTTGCCCAGCAGGAAGGTGTGGCTGAACGCGTATTTATGCCCGGTTGGGCCAACCAACCCGGAGGCCTGTTACGCGCCTGCTCTGCCATGATCTGCCCTTCCCGGCACGAGCCATTGGGCAATGTTGTAATTGAAGGATTTTCGGCCTGCAAACCGGTTATTGCGGCTGCCTCTCAAGGGCCAAGCGAACTCATCCGTAATGGTGAAAACGGGCTACTAGCTCCGGTAGAAGATGCAAATACTCTGGCAGCACAGATCTGCACTGCACTGGAAACACCAGACCTAGCAACCCGTATGGCGCAGGCCGGCCGCAGGGATTATGAAACAACCTATGCTGTCACACCCGTTTTGGATGCGTGGCATAAGTTTTTGTCCACGGTGGAGGCTGGGTAAATGTGTGGCATTGGGGGGCTGATTTATACGCCCGGCACGCAGCCATGTTCCGAATCGGTTCTGGAACGTATGGCGCAGGCCTTAGGCCATCGTGGCCCCAATGGGATACATATTGCCCGGTTGGGCCGTGCAGATATGGTGCATACACGTTTAGCCATTATTGATCTGAAAGGTGGAGACCAACCCTTAACCAGCGGTGATGGTACGCTTGTTGCCAATGGTGAAATCTATAACGACCCACAAATTCGCCAGCAGATCGGGCCAGAGTATTTTCAAACCGGGAGTGATTGCGAATCTCCCTTGCTTTTATGGGAGCGTAATGGATGCACCTATACACGCGGGCTGCGTGGCATGTATGCCATTGGGCTGTACGATAAAGCCCAGCAGGAGCTTTTACTCTCGCGCGATCCATTTGGAATCAAACCACTTTATTTTACCGAATTTTCAGGCGGTATTGCCTTTGCATCCGAGCCTGCCCCTTTAATCGCCTCTGGCCTTGCCCCGCGTGCTATTGCACCTGCTGTGCGCGATGAACTGCTGCAACTTCAGTTCACCACTGGGTGGGAAACAATCTTTCCCGGTATTCAGCGCGTTATGCCGGGAGAAACCTTGCGCATTAACCAAGGGCGCATTCTGGACAGGCAACGGCAATCACCCATTCCGGCCCACGCGCCTTTATTTACCTCTGAGGCCGAGGCTCTGAACCATCTTGATACAGCCTTGATGGACAGCGTGTATGCGCATGAGCGTGCAGATGTGCCATTTGGGCTGTTTCTTTCTGGCGGAATAGATAGCGCCTGTCTGTTAACGGCCATGAGCCGTCTCCCCCGCACCACGCCTTTACGCACATGGACAGCTATTTTTGATGCGCCGGGTGCAGCGGATGAAGCGGATGCCGCCAGCGCATTGGCCAAACACGCCCGCACAGAGCACGAAACCTTGCGCATTACAGCAGATATGGTGTGGCAGCACCTGCCTGCCATTGTGGCCAGCATGGATGATCCGGTTGCGGATTACGCCATTATTCCAACATGGTTTTTAGCCCAAAAAGCTGCACAGGACGTTACCGTTATCCTTTCGGGTGAAGGGGGGGATGAACTGTTCTGTGGTTATGGACGTTATCGCTCTGCCAGCCGCCCTTGGTGGAAAGGCAAACGGCGCATGTGGCGGCGTGGTATTTTTGATAACATGAATATTCTGCGCCACCACCCAGCCCATTGGCGTGATGGTATAGCGGCTGCAGAAATGGCCGCCGCAGATGCCTCAACACCGCTTTCCCGCCTGCAAGCTGTGGATATTGCAGAATGGCTGCCAAATGATCTGCTTATCAAGCTGGATCGGTGCCTTATGGCGCATGGGTTAGAGGGGCGCACACCGTTGCTGGATCCCATTGTGGCCCAAACAGCATGGCGCCTGCCCGATTCCATGCGCCTACGTGATGGCAAAGGGAAATGGCTTTTACGCAAATGGTTACAACGACATAATTCTGCTGCACGCCCCTTTGCCCCCAAGCAAGGCTTTACTGTGCCGATTGGCACATGGATCCGGCAAAAAGGTACGCACCTCGGAGACCTGATGGCGCGGCAGGAATGTATTGCAGAAATTGCCCGACCAGACCGTGTAAAAGCCCTATTTCGCGCAGCAGATAACCGCAGAACGGGTGCAGCCGCATGGACACTTTTGTTCTACGCTTTGTGGCATCGGACACATATTCGCAATCTTCCGCCAGAAGGCGATGTGTTTTCCGCCCTAAGTCAGTAAGGTTTGAACAGTTTCTGTTCCTTATCTCAAAAATCCCCTCTCTTCCTTCGGGAAGCCTTTGTTCTTTTATGGGAGAATGTAAATGCCTTCCCCAACACATATAACCCGGCTTGAAAACCGCACTGTTCTCAAGCTTTCTGGTGCTGACCGCGTGCGTTTTCTGCAAGGTCTGGTTACGGCGGATATTGCTGCGCTGGAACCGGGTGATGCCACATGGAGTGCTTGCCTGACCCCCCAGGGCCGCTGGCAAGCAGACTTTTTTGTGGTTTCAGACCCTGATGATACCTGCCTGCTGTTAGATTGCGCCACAGAACAGGCCGAAAACCTAAAGACCACTCTTCGGCGCTTTCGCCTGCGTTCAGATGTTCAGCTAGAACTCACCGCCCTGCCCGTACATGTGGCGTGGGGAAACCCACCGCCAGACAGTGTGTTGGAAAACGCCATTAGCTTTCGGGACCCTCGGTTAGAAGACGCAGGATGGCGGCTTATTGATGCCGCGCCGGATACTCCAATAACTGCTACAGAACAGGACTATAATCTGCACCGCATCATATTGGGGCTGCCGGATGGTGTGCAGGATTGCGAAGTAGGCCGCACTTTGGCAGCCGAAGCCAATCTGGATCTTCTGGGCGGCGTATCGTGGAAAAAAGGCTGTTATATGGGGCAGGAAGTTACGGCCCGCATGCATTACCGCACACTGGTAAAGCGCCGCCTGATGCCTGTTGCAGCCACATCCCCTTTGCCCGCACCCGGAACACCCGTGCTGTGCAATGGTGTAGAGGTGGGCACATTGCGCTCATCCCAAGATCATGTTGGGCTGGCATTACTAAAAACAGAAGCCGCCAATAACCAACTCACCTGTGCCGAGCATCCGCTTGTCGTTCGCTTACCTACGTGGCTGGAAACAGCACTTAAACCTCAAACATCTTCTGATTCTAATCCTACGGAAAAACCATGACTTATATTGCCCCACCAGCAGCAGAACTGGATGCCATGCTGGATGTTGTAAAATTTGATGCCTCTGGTCTGGTTGCCGCCATTGCTCAGCAGCACGACAGCGGCGAAGTGCTGATGATTGCATGGATGACGCGTGAAGCCCTGCGTGAAACATTAGAAAATGGGCGCGTCTGCTATTATTCCCGTAGTCGCCAGAAACTCTGGCGTAAGGGTGAAACATCTGGCCAAATCCAGCACCTTATTGAAGCCCGGCTGGATTGTGATGCAGATGCCGTGCTGCTGCTTGTGAACCAGATTGGCGTAGCATGCCACACCGGCCGCCGTAGCTGCTTTTACCGAGCGTTTACACCAGACGGCCTAAAAGAGCTGACAAAGCCGGAAATTGACCCCAACCAGCTTTATCACAAACACAATTAAACACGTTTAACCGAGCATCTTAGCCGTATTTTTACGGTTAAGAACCTCCAAAACAGCTTCTGCTGCGGCATCGGCTGGCAGTTGGCCCTGTGGCCCTTCCAGCCCGTGCAGAACCGTAGCAAAAGCCTGTTTCTGAGCGTGTGCCACATCTGTATTTTCAAACAGAATTTGCACTTCACGCGCCAACACATCTGCGCGGCATTGCTCCTGTAAAAGTTCGGGCACCACAGCACGGCCTGCTAACAAATTCACCATAGCGACAAATGGCACTTTAATAAGCCGACGGGCAAAAAAGGCTGTTATGGGGTTAACCCGATACGTCACAGCCATTGGCACACCGGCCAGAGCCAGTTCCAAGGTAGATGTGCCTGATTTGGTTAACGCGGCCCCGGCTGCGGCAAAGGCATCGTGCTTGTCATGAATATCCGTAACGATAATCGGCTTTACGGGCCAATCCTGCGTAGCACGTTCCACTACATTTGCCACAACTGGAGAAACTGGCACTACAGGCACCACGTCTGGCATGGATGTTTTAAGCAGACGCAACATCTGCCCAAAAACTGGCAGCAAACGCGGCGCTTCTGAACGGCGGCTACCGGGCATAAGCACCAGTATTTTGGCGCCCTGTGGCAATCCATGCTGGATACGAAAACGCGCCGCATCTCCATCCTTTGCGCCGGATTGTAAAACCGGGTGGCCTACAAAGCGGGTTTTCAGACCATGCTTGCTAAAAAACTTTTCCTCAAACGGTAAAAGGCACAACAACTCTTCCCATAAACCGGGAAATTCCTTCACCCTTTTTTGCCGCCATGCCCAAACCTGCGGTGCAACATAATGCACGCGCGCAATGCCTAAACCGCTTATTTTTTTAAGAAGCCTAAGGGCAAAGCCGGGGCTATCTATGGTAATCACTAAATCCGGCTTTTGGGCTGCAATATCCTGCGCAGCTTCATCCAGCCGAGCAGAAAGCTGACGCACGCGGGGCAAAACTTCCACCAGCCCCATAACAGCCAGATCCCGCATGGGAAACAAGCTTGCCAGCCCTTCCTCTTGCATACGCACGCCCCCTACGCCTGCAAAGCGCATCTTGGGCATACGGGTGCGCAAAGCATGCATAAGGCGTGCACCCAATACATCACCACTGGCCTCACCAGCCAGAATCCAAACAAGAGGGGAAGAAGAAGGAGAAACCATGCATCACGCATAAAACGCCGCAACACAGAGCACAATCATCTTGTCTGTGCATTACGGTAGGATATCGCTAACAAGGCATGTATATCTTACAAATAATGCCTCAAAAGTCTTTCTTGCCCCGAAACACTTTTGATGCCCGATTAATACGCCACTCCACAATCAACCAAGGGACAACTTGTTTCTCGTGACAGTTAAAACCTATATTCATGAATGGACAGACCAGCCCGTCCGCAATGTTCTGGCCGGTATGGTGGGCACTTTTGCACTTATTCCAGAAGTTATTGCTTTTTCTTATGTGGCTGGGGTTGCGCCCTCTGTGGGACTATTCGCCTCGTTCGTTATCAGTATTGCCATTGCCATTACGGGTGGCAGGCCGGGCATGATTTCCGGGGCTGCGGGGTCTGTTGCCCTTGTGGCAGCCGAGCTCGTGCATAGCCACGGCCTGCAATATCTGCTTTTGGCCACACTGCTGGCTGGTGCATTCCAGATTATTTTCGGTTTGCTGCGTTTGCAAAGCATGATGCGCTTTGTCTCGCGCGAAGTGGAAACCGGATTTGTAAACGCGCTGGGTATTCTTATCTTTTCCGCGCAGGTACCGCAGATGCTGCATGTTACGTGGCATACTTATGCACTTATCGCACTTGGGCTGGCTATTGTTTACCTTTTGCCGCGCATCACCACGGCTGTACCTTCCCCTTTAATCTGTATTCTTGTGCTAACAGGCATTACTTTTGCGGTACCTATGCCTGTACATGTGGTGTCTGATTTGGGAGAACTCCCCTCCGGCCTGCCGCATCTTACTTTGCCAAATGTGCCTTTTTCGGCAGAAACTTTTAAAATTGTGCTGCCTTATGCGTTTGCCATGGCCATGGTAGGCCTTTTGGAATCCCTCATGACAGCCACTGTGGTGGACGAATTAACAGACACGCACAGCAACAAACGCATGGAATGCACCGGGCTTGGTTTTTCCAACATCATGGTGGGCCTATTCGGCGGCATGGCTGGTTGCGGTATGATTGGGCAGACAGTTGGCAACTTGCGGTATGGCGGGCGTGGCCGACTTTCTACCTTTACGGCTGGGGCATTTTTACTGCTGTTGCTGGTTGTGTTGCACCGCTTTGTAGCCCAAGTGCCTGTTGCTGCGCTGGTGGCCATTATGATTATGGTGTCTGTCAGCACATTTTCATGGTCTTCCCTACGAGATCTGGTAAAGCATCCGCGCCTTTCTTCTACCGTCATGCTGGCTACTGTTTTGGTGGTGGTGTTAACGCATGATCTGGCAGCAGGCGTAGCCTGCGGTGTGCTATTGAACGGGCTGTTTTTCTCTTTTCAGGTTATGAAACTTGTTCAGGTAAGCAGTACGTTTTCAGAAAGCCACAACACGCGCACCTACTACGTGCATGGGCAAATGTTCTTTGCCTCAGCCAGTGTTCTTGCCGATGCCGTGGATTTTCAGGACACAGCTTCAACTATCGTAATTGATCTTAAAGATGCCCATATCTGGGATATCAGCGCAGCAGATGCCTTGGAAAAAATTGCATCTCGCCTAAAAACACGCGGGAAAACAGTTTCCATTATCCATGCTGATCAACGGGCAGAAAAACTTCTAGCTTCTTTGGGTCATGATACCTTGCTGGCCTAGGCCATTTATACAACAGAACAACTTTCAAAAAGGAGGCATGAAAAATTCATGCCTCCTTTTTATTTCAGGATTTTTTAAGCCCGGGTTTTGGCACAAGCCGTAAACCCAACACACATGCCGCTACGGCTGCATATATAAAAGGTTCAATATACCACTGCTTAAATGCAATGGCGTAATGGATGCACGCCAAAACCATGGCGACATATACCAGACGATGCAAACGCGCCCATTTTTTACCCAACCGTATGATGGATTTACGTGTGGATGTTGCTGCCAACACAATCAAAATAGAAAATGCAATTAGCCCGAATGTCAGGAATGGACGTGTTAAAAAGTCTTTCCATATCCGCTGTACATCAAACCCGCGTGCCCACCAGAAATAAAGCGTAACGTGCAAAGCTGCGTAACTGAAAGCCAACAGCCCAAGCGGGCGACGGTAAACCATTAAATCAATTTTCAAAAACCGCTTGAGCGGCGAAATCATAAGAGAAATAAGCAAGAACCGAAATGCATAACGCCCGAATTCATGCAAACAGGTCTTAAATGGATTTGGCCCCAGATCCCCCGAAAAAGCACCAGCCAGATAAGATACTGCTGGCAGCATGAACAGCACATACAGCAATACCTGCCGCGTAAGGGGAGAAAGGCGAAACCGCCGGCTTCGGTCTGGGGTGGACAATGGCATGGGGTTTTCTGTTCTCCACTGTTTGAGGCACCGCAGCCACTTACGCTGAGTGCATGATTACCCTTACAAAATCAGCCTTATTGCGCAAGAATACTGTGCAATCGTAACAAATTACATCACACCCAGACACGTAAACGCGAACAGTGTTTCCCAAACCTATCCAAGACATATCTTGCTATTCAGGTTTATAATTCTGCTCATACAAACAAGAAGGTTCATTCAGCATGACAACTCAGCAGACAATCGGTTTTATTGGGTTTGGTGCCATGGCCAGCCGTATGGCTGCTCATCTGGAAAAAGCCGGATATGCAACCCTTGCCTATACTCCCTCTGGCAAGGGGGGAGATGGCGTAACCCGTTTTCTGCCCACTCCGGCAGAAGTAGCCAGCAAGGCAGATATTGTTCTGGCCTGCGTACCGGATGATGAAGCCCTTGCCGCCAGTATGTACGGGCCACAAGGCGTTCTGGCAGGCATAAAGGCAAATGGTTTGCTGCTGAATGCCAGTTCCGTTTCCCCAGAAGCCGCAGATGCCCTGCAAAAAGCCGGACAGGAAAAAAAGATCTGCGTTATAGATTGTCCGGTATCTGGCAGCACACCAGAAGCAGAATCTGCCAATCTGGTTATTCTGGCCGGTGGAGATGATGCCGCTATTGCGCGTGCTCAGCCCATTTTTGATAAAATTGGCCGCATTACCATTCATGCAGGGCCATCTGGCAGCGGTGCGCGCCTTAAACTGGTGATCAATGGCATTATGGGTGCCGGGTTGGCCGCTGTGGCAGAAGGTATTGCCTACGGGCTGGCAGCTGGGTTGGATCGTTCCATGCTGTTTGATGCGCTGGATGAAATGGCTGTTATTTCTCCGCACCACAAGCGCAAGATCAAAATGGCCAAAGCAGGAGATTTCTCCCCCCAGTTCCCTGCTCGCCTCATGCAAAAAGACATGCGCCTGCTCATGGATGCCGCAGCTCGTCTGGCAGTGCCCGCACCTACGTTGGCAGCCGTTACGCAGCAACTTTCCCTTGCCCGCCGCGCGGCAGAAAATGCTGATTATTCGGTTCTGATTGGCGTGATGGAAAAAATTGTCGCCAACGACGCCTGAATACCAGCGCGACATACAGCAAGCCTGTCCCCTATTCCGCGGGGCAGGCCTGCCTGCTCGCTTCCACGCGCCAGATCACGCTTTGCCAACACCGCAGGTAAAGCGGTTTTACGACATTGTGGCTCCAAAGCTGCAAAATCACATTCTTGCAAAAATGTCTTTCCAGCCTGCCTGAGTTGTTCCTGCGTGCCGGGAAACAAAAAACGGCCACTCCCTGCAAGCAACGGCCAATGTCTTAACATGGAGCCTGCCCCGTAAGCCGCCCCTCCGGCTGCCAAGCGTTGTAGCTTATCAGAATCCTGCACACCCAGAAGTTCGCCTATCGCCTGTTGGAAAGCACCAGCGCCATCGCGCATCATAAGCACCCAGCGCTCTACATCTTGCGTGGTCTCCAGTTCCATTTCCCGCGCAGCAATCATTCTCAGGCACGTTTCACGTTGCACTTGTCCGGATTCCACAAGCCTCATAAGTGCGGGGGCCAAAATATGTTCTGGCTTGCGTTGCTGCTCCAGCACCTCTCGCCACCATTGCAGGCGAATATACCCAGCCATTGGCCCTGCCACAGATGCAGAACGTGCGGGAGTCAAAGCGCGAATCAACTCATTATGGAAAGCCAGAAGAACATAAGCGGCATCACGCACAGAAGTCGGCAAAAACCATAAACACAACGCCCGGTCTGGGTCTGCCTGCACAGCTTTTTGCACTTCCATTGCAAGAGGCTGATGTTCCTGCTGCGCCATTGGCTCCGATATCCCCCTTACCCAAACGTAGTTTGATGTGCGGGAAACCTGTGCATGGCCCATGCGTTTGAATAATCCCGCTTTCCTAACGGAAGGCCCTTATTGTAAGCCCTGCTGGCAAGGCAAGTTTCCGTGAGTATGGCTGCGCAAGGCACATGTCATGCGCCTTTCCCTTGACGCATCTGCCCTGCGCCCATAGCTCTGGAACTCAGGTGTGTTCCCTCACACGCCCCGCCTTTAGAATACGGAGTATTAAAATGGCTTTTGAACTGCCTGCCCTCCCCTTTGCACCCACCGCACTTGGCCCACGTGGCATGTGCCCAGAAACGCTTGAATACCATCATGGCAAGCATCATCTGGCCTACGTCAACACCCTGAACAAGCTGCTGGAAGACAAGCCCGAATTTCAGGGTAAGTCTTTGGAAGAAATCATTCTGGCTGCCCACGGCAAAGCAGATCTTACCGGCCTGTTTAACAATGCTGGCCAGCATTGGAACCATTCCTTCTTCTGGAACTGCCTCTCCCCCAATGGCGGTGTGATGCCAGAAAAGCTGGCTGCAAAAATTGCCGCCGATTTTGGCAGCATTGACACCTTCAAGGAAGAATTCCGCAAGGCTGCTGTTTCTCAGTTCGGTTCTGGCTGGGCATGGCTGGTTCTGGGTAAGGATGGCAAGCTGGCCATCACCAAAACGCCTAACGGCACCAACCCGTTGGCCGAAGGTCAGGGCAAGGCCCTGCTGACAGTGGACGTGTGGGAACATTCCTACTACCTGGACTTCCGCAACCGTCGTCCAGACTACGTCACCAACTTCCTGGACAAGCTGGCGAATTATGAATTCGCTGAAGCCCAGCTGAACGCGGCGTAAGTTTTCCTTATTAGGAAAACACAAAAGGCAGCACCTTACTGGGTGCTGCCTTTTTTTATTGGAAACTCTGCTTCCTCAAGGTGTTCTGCTCGCACCATCTATCACCCATGCACGAAAACGCATCACGCCCCCTTGATTGTCTCTCTCAACGTTCCAATCTCAATTTATGAAGAATGAGACCACGCTGACATTGCCTGCATGGGGTGCCAGCAGGGCCTTCAGTCGCCTGATGTAAAAGGGACAAGAGGGATTATAATGGATATTGCAAAATTTACAGATCGTTCACGCGGCTTTTTGCAGGCTGCGCAAACAATAGCTTTACGTGATTTTAACCAGCAGCTTACACCAGAGCATCTGCTCAAGGCTATGCTGGATGATAATGAAGGAGCTGCTTCCTCACTTATTCGCAGTGCGGGTGGCAATCCGGAAGCTGTAAAAGCCGCAACCGAACAGGCTTTGGCAAAACTGCCAAAAGTTCAGGGCAGCGGTGCAGGGCAGCCAGCAGCAACACCGGAACTGGTGCGTATTCTGGACAATGCAGAACAAACCGCCCAGAAAGCTGGTGATAGCTTTGTTGCACAGGATAGACTGCTTGTAGCTATTGCTGCATCTGATACGCCAGCAGGCCGTGCATTAAAAGAAAACGGTGCCTCTGCTGATACACTTGAAAAAGCCATTACGACTATTCGCAAAGGACGCACAGTGACCAGCGAAAACGCTGAAGCCAATTTTGATGCACTTAAAAAATATGCCCGTGATGTCACGGAAGTTGCCCTTAAAGGCAAGCTAGACCCCGTTATTGGGCGTGATGAAGAAATCCGCCGTGCCATTCAGGTTCTGGCCCGCCGCAGCAAAAACAACCCGGTTCTGATTGGTGAACCCGGTGTGGGTAAAACCGCTATTGTGGAAGGCTTGGCCCAACGTATTGTTAATGGCGATGTACCCGAAGCACTGAAAAACAAAAAACTGCTTTCCCTTGATATGGGCGCGCTGGTTGCTGGCGCCAAATATCGCGGTGAATTTGAAGAACGCCTAAAAGCTGTTCTGAAAGAAATTGAATCCGCCGAAGGCCAGATCATCCTGTTTATTGATGAAATGCACACGCTGGTTGGCGCTGGCCGCACCGATGGTGCAATGGATGCCTCTAACCTCATCAAGCCGGAACTAGCCCGTGGTACACTGCACTGCATTGGCGCCACCACGCTGGATGAATACCGCAAGTATATTGAAAAAGATGCAGCCCTAGCCCGCCGCTTCCAGCCGGTATTTGTGGGTGAGCCTTCTGTTGCGGATACAATCTCTATTCTGCGTGGTATTAAGGAAAAATACGAACTCCATCATGGTGTGCGTATTACCGATGGTGCGTTGGTGGCAGCAGCCACACTTTCCAACCGCTACATCACAGACCGCTTCCTGCCCGATAAAGCGATTGATCTGATTGATGAAGCCGCAAGCCGCCTGCGTATGCAGATTGACAGCAAGCCCGAAGAACTGGACGAGCTGGATCGCCGCATCATTCAGCTAAAAATCGAACGTGAAGCCTTGAAGAAGGAAGATGATACGGCCAGCAAGGATCGTCTGGAAGCCGTAGAATCTGAACTGGCTGATCTGGAAGAAAAGTCCAACACGCTTAGTGCCGCATGGCATGCGGAAAAGAACCGTGTAAACACCATTCAGAAACTGCAGGAACAGCTTGATCAAGCACGTTCTGATGTAGAAGTGGCACAGCGTAAAGGTGACTTGGGGCGCGCATCTGAACTGATGTATGGCGTTATCCCCAACTTGCAGGGCCAGATCGCGGAAGCTCAGAAAACAGAAGAAGAAACCGCTAAGAAAGATGATCTGGTTTCCGAAGCTGTTACGGATCAGGGCGTGGCTTCTGTTGTATCTCGCTGGACTGGCGTGCCGGTTGATCGGATGCTGGAAGGTGAACGCGCCAAGCTGCTGCGTATGGAAGACGAACTGCGTAAATCCGTGGTTGGTCAGGAACAAGCTCTTAAAGCTGTTTCCAACGCGGTGCGTCGTGCCCGTGCTGGCTTGCAGGACCCCAACCGCCCGATTGGTTCCTTCCTGTTTCTCGGCCCAACAGGTGTTGGTAAAACAGAGCTGACCAAAGCACTGGCCCGCTTCCTGTTTGATGATGATAAAGCCCTGCTGCGTATCGACATGAGTGAGTTCATGGAAAAGCACGCAGTGGCCCGCCTGATTGGTGCCCCTCCGGGTTATGTGGGGTATGAAGAAGGTGGCGTGCTGACAGAAGCTGTGCGCCGTCGCCCTTATCAGGTCATCCTGTTTGATGAAGTAGAAAAAGCACATGAAGATGTGTTCAACATTCTGCTTCAGGTGCTGGATGATGGCCGCCTAACGGATGGGCAGGGCCGCACGGTAGACTTCCGCAACACCCTTATCATTCTCACCAGCAATCTGGGTTCTGAATATCTGGCCAACTTGCCGGATGGGGAATCTCCCGACATGGTGCAGGCACAGGTGATGAAGGTTGTGCGTGAGCACTTCCGCCCTGAGTTCCTGAACCGTCTGGATGAAATCATCCTGTTCTCGCGGTTGCAGAAAGCGGATATGACCAAGATTGTGGATATCCAGATTGCTCGCTTGCAGCAGTTGCTGGATGATCGCAAAATCAGTCTGCACTTGGATAAACTGGCCGAAGCATGGCTGGCGAATGAAGGGTATGACCCCATTTACGGCGCCCGCCCGCTTAAAAGGGTTATTCAGCGCACGCTGCAAAACCCGCTGGCAGAACAGCTTCTGGAAGGTAATATCCTTGATGGAGAAACGGTTAATATCTCCGCCAATGGTGATGGCCTGCTGATCAACGGTAAAACCGCAGCACAAACAGAAGCAGCCATGTAATTTCTGCCTTGGCAGAGTGTGTTACACAGAACGGGAAGGCTTAGGCCTTCCCGTTTTTTATGAAACTTGCTGATCAAAGGAATGTAGAATGTCGGAACCTGTCTGGCTGGTATGGGCCAGAGAAATTCAGGCCATTGCCCAGACAGGGCTTACCTATGTGCAAGACCCGTTTGATAAAGAACGCTATGAAATGCTGCGCAATCTGGCCGCGCAAATGATGGCCGAAGGCAGCCATGTAGATGTGCAAAAAATAGAAAACCTGTTTAGCAAGCAATCAGGTTACGCCACGCCCAAGCTGGAAGTGCGCGTTGGTGTGTTTGATGCCCAGAACCGCCTGTTAATGGTGCGCGAAGTGCTGGACAGCAACCGCTGGACCGTGCCCGGTGGCTGGACAGATGTAAACCTGACCGCATCTGAATGTGCAGCCAAAGAGGTGTGGGAAGAAACTGGCTATACAGTGCGGATTACCAAGTTAGCCATGGCGCTGGATCGGGCGCACCAAGGGCATATGCCGCCAGAACCTTTTTCTGTCACCAAGCTATTCTTTCTGGGCGAAATAACCGGGGGGGAAGCTACCACCAGTATTGAAACAAGCGAAGTTGGCTTTTTTGCACAGAACAATATCCCGCAGGATATTTCAACCGGGCGCATTACACCGCACGAAATTACCCGGCTTTTTGCACATCAAGCAGACCCCGAATTGCCTACAGATTTTGACTGAATAAAAAATCTGACATCAGGATTTTAAAAATATTTATCCTGATGTCAGAGCTTTCCCTTTTAAGCGAGCATCGGTTGGATGTGGGAAAACTGGCGTTCAAACCGGGCGCGATCCTCTGTTGAAAGGCGAACAGTAATATCTGTCTGTTCATCCTTGTCTTCCCGCGCAACAACTTCACCGTGCTGATAAAGCCAAGCCGAGGCTGCTCCATCTGCCAACGGCAAACGGTAACGCACCGTTTCCATACCTTGTGTAATACGCGCATCAATACGTGCTAGAAGTGTTTCCAAGCCATCCCCTGTAATGGCGGAAATAGCAATGGTATCTTCTGTTTGCGGAATAGCTTCTGGGCCACCCAGCAGATCAACCTTGTTCAGCACTTCAATTATGCGTTCCGGCCAATCCTGCTCCAGCATGTCATCCTTCGCCATACCTTCCAGAACACCCAGCACATCTTTTTTCTGGGCTGCGCTATCTGGATGCGCCACATCGCGCACATGCAGGATAATGTCTGCCTCTGCCACTTCTTCCAACGTAGCCCGGAAGGCCGCAATCAGCTCCGTTGGCAGATCACTGATAAATCCTACCGTGTCAGACAGAATAACCCTCCGGCCAGAAGGCAGGTCAATCGCGCGCATAGTAGGGTCTAGCGTCGCAAAAAGCTGATCCTGCGCATACACAGTGGCACCCGTAAGCGCATTGAACAGCGTGGATTTACCTGCGTTGGTATACCCCACCAAAGCCACCACCGGGAAAGGTACGCGCTTACGTGCCTGCCTATGCAACCCGCGTGTGCGCCGCACCTGTTCCAGATCTTTTTTAAGCCGCACAATACGATCACCGATCATACGCCGGTCGGCTTCAATCTGGGTTTCACCGGGACCACCAAGAAAGCCAAAACCACCGCGCTGGCGTTCAAGATGGGTCCACAGGCGTACAAGGCGGGAACGCTGATATTCCAGATGCGCAAGTTCAACCTGCAAGGTGCCTTCCTTTGTGGCGGCACGGGCACCAAAAATATCCAGAATAAGGCCGGTACGATCTATAACCTTACAACCGCATTCTGTTTCCAGATTACGCTGTTGGGCGGGGCTAAGCTTTGCATCCACCACCACCACATCAACCTGATCTGCCTTAACAGCAATACGCAGGGAATCTACCTGCCCCTTACCTAAAAGGGTGGCGGAACGCCTGCTGCGCAGAAGCAATACATCCTTGCGCACAATCACCAGCCCAATAGAGGCTGTTAGTCCCACGGCTTCTTCTAACCGTGCCTCTGCAGCCCGCACATCCTGCCCGTGGGCAGAACGCTCCCACGGCAGGATAACTGCCGCGCGGGTTGCTACTTTCTTTTTCTTTTCAGAGAAACTCGTCGCCAAGAGAAAGGTCCCTGTCTGCCTGCGCATCGGCAGTGTTGGAATCGGAAATATTGACAGGAATGCTGGGCATTACCGTGCTGATGGCATGCTTGTAGATAAGCTGGGTTTGTTCATCACGCCGTAAAAGAACAACCTCATCATCAAACCATGTAATAAATCCCTGTAACTTAACGCCGTTAACCAGAAACACCGTAACAGCGGCGCGTGAGCGCCGGATCTGGTTCAGGAACGCATCCTGCACGTTATATGCACTCTCTTTTTCCACAGTGTGAGGCCCTATTCCGTTCTCATTATTATATTTTAGCCGGACTGCCTGCCTAAAGCCTGCAACCTTGAAACATGTCAGCCCACGCCTCGTTCCTCAGATGTTACACCAAGCTGCTTAAGTTTGCGATGCAAAGCGCTGCGCTCCATGCCCACAAACAGCGCTGTACGGCTGATATTCCCGCCAAAACGCAAAAGCTGAGCTTGCAGATACTGGGTTTCAAACAGATCACGCGCTTCTCTTAAGGGCAATGCCATAACATCTGTTGAGGCATCAAACTTCAGCAATGCGGGCGCACTTTCCCCCACAGTAGAGGGCAGCATATCTGCGCGAATGGGCTCTTGGCTGCTCCCGGGCTGCATAATCAGCACACGTTCCATGAGGTTGCGCAGCTCTCGCACATTACCCGGCCAATCATAGGCCTGAAGGGCGGCAACGGCATCGGGCGAGAGTTCACGCGTAGGCAAACCAGCCATTTCTGCTGCGCGGCGCAAAAACATGGCTGCAAGCCCGGGAATATCATCCCTTCTTTCTCGTAGCGCGGGCATACGCAGCGGCACAACTGCTAACCGATAATACAGGTCTTCCCGAAAACGCCCGGCCATAATTTCAGCCTGCAAATCACGGTTTGTGGTAGCCAGCACACGCACATCCACTTTAACGCGGGCATCACCACCCAGACGTTCGAATGTCTGATCCTGCAAGGCCCTTACAATCTTGCCCTGTGTTTCCAGCGGCATATCTGCCACTTCATCCAGCAAAAGCGTGCCACCATGTGCGCGTTCCAGCACCCCGGTACGGCGACCTACGCCTTCTGTGCCGCCTTCAAGCCCGAACAGTTCTTCCTCAAACCGTCCTGGTGCCAGCGTGGCGCAGTTGAGCGCAACAAAAGGGCCGTCCTCCCGCTTGGAGCGAGCATGGATCATACGGGCAGCCACTTCCTTGCCTGCCCCCGGTCCACCGCTGATAAGTACGCGTGAGCCTGTGGGAGCTACTTTTTCTATCTGGTTTCTAACGGCTGCAATCTGGGTGCTGTTACCAAACAGTTCCGTATCCTGCCCGGCTTTTATGCGCAGTTCTTCGTTCTCACGCGCCAGCCGCGAAGCCTCCAGCGCACGCCGTACAATAACCAGCAGTCTATCTGCCTGAAATGGCTTTTCTATAAAATCGTAAGCACCATGCTGAAGCGCCGCCACGGCTGTTTCAATTGTGCCATGGCCAGAAATCATGACAACAGGAACCGAAGATTCCTCGGCTTTCATGGCCTGAAGAATGGCCAGACCATCCATGTCTGACCCTTGTAGCCAAACATCCAGAATAACAAGTGATGGCCTACGAGCCCGAAAAGCGGCCAATGCGGTATCTGCACTGGCGGCTACGCGTGTTTCATAACCTTCATCACTCAGAATGCCCTCAATCAGCATTCTGATATCGGGTTCATCATCAACAATCAGGATTTCATGCGCCATGGTTGTCTTTCACCGACAAAATCAGAGTAGCCACAGTTCCTCTTTCTCCCGCTTTGTCTTCCAGACGCACTGTTCCACCATGATCTTCCATGATCTTTTTCACAATAGCCAAACCTAAACCAGTACCCTTGGCTTTGTGCGTCACATAAGGTTCCGTCAGACGATTTCTATCGTCCGATGGAAGTCCCACTCCGTTATCTGCCACTTCTATGGCGATATCTTCTGCACCTTCTATAATCCGAACCGACACTTCACCCTTTGTAGCGGATGCTTGATCTGTAGCTTCGCCCTGTCTGGCTGTCATGGCAATGGCATCCGCCGCATTCTGCAAAAGATTAATAAGTGCCTGACTTATCAATCTTCTATCACATCGTGCTTTGGGGCCTCTGTCTGGAATATCCAGATGGTAGGCAATTTCTGGGTGTGCGTTTCTTTGCAGAATCAACACCTCACGCACAATACGCGAAATATCCTCGTCTTTCATGACAGGCTGCGGCATACGCGCAAAGGCCGAAAACTCATCCACCATGCGCCCGATATCCCCCACCTGCCGCACAATTGTATCTGCACACTGCGAAAATGTATCGGGATCGGAAGTAATTTCTTTTAAAAAACGTCGCTTTAACCGTTCAGCCGCCAGTTGGATAGGCGTAAGCGGATTCTTGATTTCATGCGCAATACGCCGTGCCACATCGGCCCATGCAGCTTTACGTTGCGCCTGTTGCAGGGCCGTAATGTCATCAAATGTCATCACGTACCCTTCGGTAATCGTGCCCCGTAGCTCGGCCCCCAAACGCACCAACAAGGTACGCTGGCTAGCTTGCTGACCTATCTGAATTTCCCGCGTGAGCACAGCATCTGGCGTTGTGCGTGCTTCTTGCAAAAACTCGGAAAATTCCGGCACACGTTGGGCCAAGGGCTCACCAATGGCATCCATTAAATCTGTTTGCAGCAAAACACAGGCAGCACGATTTGGCAGTTCGATATTCTGCTTAACGTCCAGCCCAATCACACCGGCTGAAACGCCAGAAAGCACGGCCTCGGTAAACCGCCGACGTTCATTGATCTGCCCATATGCAGCCATCAACTCCGAACGCTGGCTGGCCAGTTCTTCTGTCATGCGATTAAAAGCGCGGGAAAGACTGGCAACTTCATCATCCCTGTCATTTTCAGGCACATGAACACCCAAATCCCCCTCACTTACCCGGCGCGCAGCTACGCTTAACAAACCCAGCGGGCGCGCAATCTGGTTTGCAAGCGCCAGCCCGATCAAGGCTGCTGCAGCAAGCACCAACAACGCCACCAACGCAAAGATCATGACAAATGTTAGCTGGATCTTGGCACGGTTGTTGCTCAGCCGCTTGTAATCCGCCACCACCTTTTCCGTGCGATGCATGTGCTCCAGAATAGTTGGATCAACCAGCCGGGTAATGACCAGCATAAGCGCTGGCGTTTGAGAAAGTTCCACCACAGCCCGCACTGTACGTTCATCTGGAGAATCCAGAATAGCCACATCGTTTGAGCGCGCCATAACCGTAGCCGCAGGAGGGGGCAGTTCCTGCAAATACCCCGTGCGGCTCATCAACCCGCCCGCGGCCACAACCTTGTTGGTAATGGGGTCATACACCAAGGCTTCTGTCAGCCCGCGCATGGTGGCCTGACTATCCAGCATTTGCGCCAAGGCATCGTGATCCTGAAACAGATCCATGCCACTGGCCGCCAGTTCATTCTGGGCGCTCATGATGTAATTGGCCATCGAGAACGCATCTGTACGGATATTGGCGTTATGTTCCACCAGATACCCGCGAGAAGCCTGCAAAGCTTCATTCAACGCTGTGTTAACCCGGTCTGAAAACCAGATCTGAATGCCATAATGGAAAAACAACGTTGCAAACGCGCCCACAACCAGCGTGGGGGCCACAGCCACAATGCCAAACAGCGTAACCAACCGCACATGCAGCCGCGCCCCAGCCAACCCCTTCCGATGCTCGCGCACCATTGGGCCGATACGGATAGCCAAGGCCACCACAAGCAGCGCCAGCACCATACCATTCAGGAACAGCAGCAAGGGTTCAATCAGGGAATAATGCCCAAAGGACATCCCCCCTGAAAGCACTACAAACGTGGCAAACCCCAAACACAACGCCAACGCAGCAAGCGTAATGGCAACCGTTTTACGCTCCAGAGAACGCAAGAGCCAATGCAGGCGTGTGCGGGAAAGAAGATGCCTTAGGGAGAACAGAAGCTGCTTCATACCTAAGGATCAGACTACGCCACGAACGACAGGGATCTCAAGGTCTCGAATTTTTTTCCGCAATGTATTTCGGTTCAGGCCTAACATGGCAGCAGCTTTGATCTGGTTGCCGCGTGTTTCGGCCAGTGTCATCTGGATAAGCGGACGTTCAACTTCTGCAATAATCCGGGCATGCAGATCATGCAGCGGCACACCATCCCGCCCGGCTTCCAGATAACGGGCGATATGGCGAGAAACAGATTCCGACAAAGGTTCCGCCGCCATAACGCTGTTGGGAATCGGATCATACGCCAGAGGTTCGGCCAGTTCTGCATCAATTACATCGCCGGTGATGGTTTCCTGAGAATACAGAGCCACAATACGGCGGATGAGGTTTTCCAATTCTCGCACATTACCCGGCCAGCGCCAGGCCTGAAGCCTTGTAATGGCACTTTCATCCAGGATTCTGTACGTTCCGCCATCATCCCGACACTGAGAGAGAAAATGCCGCGCCAGCAGCGGAATATCTTCCAACCTTTCCCGCAGTGGTGGCAGGCGCAACGGCACCACATTCAGGCGGTAATACAGATCCTCACGGAACGTACCTGCCTGAATAGCCTGCCTCAGATCTCTATGCGTAGCAGCTATAATGCGCACATCTGCACGCAAGGGCGTTGTGCCCCCTACTGTGGTAAATTCACCTTCCTGCAAAACACGTAGTAAACGGGTTTGTGCCTCCTGCGGCATGTCTCCAATTTCATCCAGAAATAGCGTACCGCCTGTGGCCTGCTCAAACCGTCCGGGCATGCGGCCTAACGTGCCGCCACGTTCATACCCAAACAATTCGCTTTCAATCTGCTTGCGCGGAATAGCCGCCATATTGACGGCCACAAAAGGCCCACTTCTGCGTCGACCATATTCGTGCAATGCGTGAGCTACCAGTTCCTTACCCGTACCACTTTCCCCTGAAATCATGACTGTGAGATCAGAAGTGGTCAGGCGGGCAATGCTGCGATAGATCCCCTGCATAACAACGGACTGCCCAATTAAAGGCAAGCGTTCTTCTGGCGGTTGATCGGCCGCTGGTTTTTCGGCTTCCTGCACTGGGGTTGTAAGCGCCCTTGCCACAACCGCCAGCAGTTCCTTTAAATCAAACGGCTTAGCCAGATATTCAAACGCGCCACGTTGCGTGGCTTTTACCGCTGTTGTGAGAGTTGATTGCGCGCTCATGACAATAACGCGCAGATCTGGCCGAAATTGGCGAATGCGCGTAACCAGATCCAGCCCACTGCCATCTGGCATGATCACATCCGTAATCACCAAATCCCCCTCACCTTCCTGCACCCATTGCCAGAGTGTGTTTACGGATGGTGTGGTTTGCACCTGATAGCCTGCCCGACCCAATGCCTGCCCCAGCACAGTGCGAATAGAACGATCATCATCAGCAACAAGAATAGTGGGCAGCGGTGTCATAACGTCTCAAACCAGATAAAAAGCTGAAAAACAGAACTGTTGCACAAAGGGGCATCTCACCCGGAATGCCCCATATGGTCGACAATCGGCAGAAACAAGCTGATTTCCGTACAGCCGCGGCGGCTTTCTACCTCAATAACGCCACCGTGGTCGTCCATCACCTTACCGACCAAAGCAAGCCCCAGCCCGCTTCCATTTACCTTGGTGGATACAAAGGGCTCGAACAAATGAGGGCGCACTGTTTCGGAAATACCCGGCCCTGTATCCCGCACAGTAACAACCAGCGGAAGGTGCCGCCATTGGGCTGTGCCCGGCACAGCCACCCGAATACCGGGGCGATAGCTGGTAAGCAGCGTGATCTCCCCGCCTTTATCGGTATTGCGTATGGCTTCGGCTGCGTTTTTCACTAAGTTAAGCAAGACCTGCACCAACCTGTCCCGATCCCCCCATACATGCGGGAGGGAGGGATCATAACGCTCTATAATTTTGATACCCTTGGCAAAACCGTTGCTGGCCAGCAGGCGCACATGTTCCAATATTCTGTGAATATTGAGTGCCCGGAAATCCAGATTGGCTTCACCAAACATGCCCATGCGGTCAACCAGCGCATCAATACGGTCAACCTCATCACAAATCAGGGTGGCAAGATCACGGTCTGCATCTGTTACGGCCTGTTCCAGCAACTGCGCAGCCCCTTTAATGCCAGATAGCGGGTTGCGCACCTCATGCGCCAGCATGGCGGCCAGCCCGGAAACGCTACGGGCCGCAGAACGGTAGGCAAGTTGCTGATCCAGCATACGGGCTGCGGAAGGCTCATGAAATGTCAGTAAAATGATGTCCGGGTAATCTGGCACATCAGCGGCCTGCACACTGACACTTTCATGATGAAAGCGTGGGGAACTAAACAGCAGTTCATGCTCTGTTACACTTCCACCACGGGTGCGCACATGCTGAAGCAGCAGGTAAACCGGATGGTCCTGCGGAACAACTTCTGCCAAACCACCGTGCCGTAACTGATGGCGAGACATGCCAAAAAACTCTTCTGCCGCCATATTGGCAGCAAGAATTGTATTTTGTGGCCCTATTTCCAAAACCGGAACGGGCAGACTGTCCAGAACAAGCGCCGCATCGGGCTGAGCAACCCCATGCGCTGCTTTTACCTTCACGCCGCCTGAACCTGATCTTGCTGCTGCGCCATGGCATGACGGGAAACGCGCGGCTCTCGCACCGCACCAGCCGCAATTTGCTGATCGTAAAAATCAGCAATCATGGCAATGGCTTCTTCTGGCGTTTCCACCCGATTAAACGCCGCGCGGAATGATGCCGAGCCATGCAGTCCTGCCGAATACCAAGAGACATGCTTGCGTGCCAGACGCAGGCCGGGGCGCTGACCAAAGTGCTCCAGCATCATATTATAATGTTCTAGCACAATGGCTTTTTCTTCCGACAAAGCAGGATCGGGAATTTCCTGCCCCGTACGCAAAGCGTGTGCCACCTGCGCCAAAAACCACGGACGCCCGTAACAGCCACGTCCGATCATGACCCCATCTGCGCCAGATTGCGCCAATGCCTCCCGCGCATCTCCAACCGTAAGAATGTCACCATTCACGATAACGGGTAGATCCACCGCGTCCTTTACATTTTTCACAAAAGCCCAGTTGGCCGTGCCATTATAAAACTGCTGGCGCGTGCGGCCATGCACCGTAATCATGCGGATACCCACATCCTGCGCAATACGCGCCAGCACAGGGGCATTTAGGTGTTCATGATCCCAGCCCATGCGCATTTTAAGGGTAACGGGTACCGGCACGGCTTTAACCACGGCAGCCAGCAAACGCTCGGCAGCCCCTTCATCCCGCATAAGGGCAGAACCGGCCATCTGGCCAACGGCCACTTTTTTAACCGGGCAACCAAAATTGATATCAATAAGATCTGCCCCGCGGCCTACGGCAATACGCGCGGCCTCTGCCATGGCATCCGGGTCGCACCCTGCAAGCTGCACGGCATTTGGGCCACCCGCATCCGCCACCTCCGCCATACGCAAGGTGGTATCGTTTTCACGCACCATCGCCCAAGAGGCGATCATTTCAGAAACAACAAGACCGGCCCCCAACTTGCGTGCCAGACGCCGAAACGGCAGATCTGTCACACCAGACATGGGGGCCAGAATGACAGGCGTATCCAAAACGATACTGCCCAGAGTAATGGGACGCAGGGTGGGTTGCGTATGCACTGTTATTTCCGTTTGCCTATGATTTAGGCAGAAATACAGCCACCCTGCGCCTTACGCAACATAAGAAACCGTAATGGCGCCAGCTTAGGGCACCAGAACAGAAACTGTAGCCGTGCAGGCAATACCTTCTTCACGCCCGGTAAAGCCCAGACGTTCGGATGTGGTGGCCTTAACGGAAATCCGATCCACATCCACTTCCAGCAAATCTGCCAGACGTTTACGCATGGCTTCAGAATGCGGGCCAATTTTAGGGCGCTCGCAAATCAGTGTCAGATCCGCATTTACCAGCATGCCGCCGCGTTCACGGATACGCTGGCCTGCGTGCACCAGAAAGCGGGCGCTATCTGCGTTTTTCCACTCATTCTGGCTGGGTGGAAAATGGCGGCCAATATCACCTTCAGCCAATGCACCATAAATGGCATCACACAACGCATGGATACCCACATCGGCATCTGAATGCCCGGCCAAGCCTTTGGTATGGGGCACCGTAATACCGCACAGGATGAGCGGACGCCCTTCCTCAAACGCATGCACATCGTAACCCAGCCCTACGCGCGGCAGAAGCGTGGGGCCGATCAGTCGTTCCAGACGCACCAGATCACCCTCATATGTCAGCTTGATATTATCTTCATCACCCGCCACCAACGCGACGCTGAACCCGGCATCTTCCAGCAGTTTGGCATCATCCGTTGCACTCACGGATGCAGCACCACGATGGAGATCTAAAAACAGGCCAAAGCGGAAGCCCTGTGGCGTTTGGGCACGATAAAGATGATCCCGCGGGACGGTGCCATCAATCACACCATCTTTTTCCCGCTTGAGTGTATCCGCCACTGGCACAGCCGGAATGGCCCCAGGATGCTGCTCCAATGCAGAAACAACATTGCCAATCACCTGCGCGGTCACATACGGGCGGGCCCCATCATGCACCAGCACGATATCCGGCTTTTCGGCTTCTGGCAGTTTATCCAGTGCCTCCAGCCCTGCGCGCACACTGGCTTGCCGGGTTTCACCCCCAGCTACTGGCGGCAGAATCTTCAATCCTTCCAGCGCCTCGTTCAAGGAGGCAGGATCTCCAACTGGCTGAATAGAGGTGACATGAGGCAATAAAGCTTGCGCTGCATGACGGATTACGGGTTGTCCAGCCAGCAGCACGTACTGCTTGGGAATGGAAGAACCCGTAGTGGCGGCATAACGACTGCCCGTACCGGCAGCCAAAAGAATGGCGGCTACTCGCATGTACGAAGCAATGGGGCGGCCTGCCTTGTCCGTCAAGCCTCAAAATAGACAGAACACGGCTTTAGGGTTGGGCCGTATGCTCTTTTTCCTGCGCCGGGCGATAGGCTTCTACCAGATAAAGCGGGCGTTTTTTGGTTTCATTAAAAATACGGCCCACATATTCGCCTATCAAGCCAACTGTCATAAGCTGGATACCGCCTAAAAACAGGATAACCGCCATAAGGCTGGGGTAACCCGCCACCCGGTTACCAAATAACAGGGTGCACCCAACAATCCAGATACCGTAGCACACAGCCAGTATGGAAATACCAAGCCCCATATATGTGCTTAACTGAAGCGGCAGCACAGAAAACGAGGTGATTCCCTCCAGCGCGAAGTTCCACAAAGACCAGTAATTAAAACTGCTCTTACCCGCAGAACGTGGGGCACGATCATACAGAACGGCGCGGGATGGAAAGCCAACCCAAGCAAACAGCCCTTTCATAAACCTGTGCCGTTCACGCAGCAGCAACAGGCTATCCACCAGCCTGCGGCTCATCAGCCGGAAATCCCCTGTATCTGGCGGAATAACCACTTTGTTGCCTAGCCGCTTCATGACACGATAGAACATCCATGCTGTCAGCCGTTTGGGAATAGTCTCCCCTTCCCGCGTGTTGCGACGGGCGTAAACAGTATCTACATCATCTGTCCATGCGGCTACCAGATCAGCAATAACTTCTGGTGGATCCTGTAAATCGGCATCAATTACAATAATGCCGCGCGTACCCCGTGCATGATCCAACCCTGCTGTTAGAGCAATTTCCTTACCAAAATTGCGGGAAAGGTTCACAACACTTACGCGCCCATCCTGCTCTGCCAGAGCATACATGCCAGCCAACGTTTGATCCCGCGAGCCATCGTTTACGTAAACAACCTCCCACGGCGCACCAACCCCTTCCATAACGGCAGATAGCCGCTGGTGAAAAATTGGCAGAACTTCCTGTTCATTATAACAGGGTACAACCACGCTAAACGCTGGCGAAAAACCAGATGGCAAAATTTTTTCCTCTCATTCAGCATCGAACAAGACTATCTCAATCAAGCAAGCCATCAGATGTTGGAGCTTGCTCCATGCTGCCAGTTTATACAGATACCAAAGCACAAAAAGCTTAAATAATAAGTGCTACAGATTTTGCCTAAAGGCTGTTGTCAAATCCGCAACAGGGTGCGGCAAATTCTCTCCAATACGGCATTCTCAGGCTTGCATCCCGCCTGTGGCAAACTAAAAGAGCCCCATATGGCGCTTTATATCTTCTTTCAGGGATAATATTACCTCATGGCCACGCAAGAAATATTAAAAGAAAATGTAAAGGATGCGCCTATGGTGCTCCAGAACATTATTTTTCCGGCTCTTCAGTCCGTTATCCCGGAAGATCTGTATTTTCGGGCGCTGAATGAAAAGGTTGAGCTTTTTCGTGCTGCGCCAGAAACACTTTCATTTCATGCGGGCGGGCGGGCTGCCTTTGATACATACTTTAATGGCATTACCGTTGAACGGTGGCGTGAACTCTGTGCCATTGAGAACCTGAGCCTGACGCTGGAAGGCAAAGGCAAGTTTATTGTCCGCTTTGGGCTGCATCAGCTTGGCCTGCCCCACCGGTGGTTGTTTGAACACACAGTGGAACTGGAAGAAGGCGCACCTGTCTCTCTGGATCTGCCATTCTGGGCTGGTCTGGAACGCGGCCTGCTTTATATGTGGGTGGAAGCGCTGGAAGATGGTTACCTGCGCGGCGGCAATGTTTCCACCACACAGCAGCCAGTGCGAGATGCCCACATGGCTATTGTTATCACACACTTTAACCGTAAACCGCACCTGCTCCCTGCCCTGCAAAAGCTTGAAGCTGGCCTGAAGAATGCACCACAGTGGAAAGACCGGGTGCAGGTTATTGTGGTCGATAACTCTCAAAACGTCACACCTGATGAAGCCGGAAGCGCGCTGGTTATACCTAACCGGAATCTGGGTGGCGCTGGCGGCTTTACCCGCGGGTTGCTGTACGCAAAAGACCACGGCTTTACGCACTGTCTGTTCATGGATGATGATGCTAGCTGTGACTTTGAGGCCGTTTGCCGTGCCTACATGCTGCTGAGCTACAGCACGGAAGATCGCGCTGCCATTGTAGGCAGCCAGCTTCGTGAAACTGTGCCTTGGCAGCTGCACGAAGCCGGAGCGCGTTTTGTAAAAGGCCGGTGGATCGCCCGTAAACACATGCTGGACATGCGCAATATCCACCACCTTTTGCTTTCAGAAATGGATGATTCCGCCGCCAACTACGGCGGCTGGTGGTTCTTTGCCTTTCCCATTTCTGCCGTGCGCCACTTCCCCTACCCCTTCTTTGTGCGCGGGGATGACGCGGAATTCTCACTCCAGAACAAATTCCCGCTGGTAACGATGAACGGCATCTGCTCCATGGCAGAAGACTTCAGCGTCAAGGAAAGCCCGATGACGCGGTATCTGGGCCTGCGCGCGACCATGGTACTGATGATGCTGAATGGAGAAGAAAAATCCAAACCATATCTGGATGTTTTTCTGGTCTGGTTCCGTGGTGTTCTGTTCTCCTACAATTACGCCAGCGCCAAAGCGTTAATCATGGCCATGAAGCACGTGATGGAGGGGCCTGAATTCTTTGTGCGCAACATGGATATGGCTAACGTACGTGCCCAGATTGGCGCCCTGACACCCAGTGAAAAAATGGTGCCTTATGATCTGAAAGATATTGAGGTTCTGCACCATCATCATCACGATGGACGTATCCGACGCCTGGCACGGCTTGTCACTCTCAATGGTACACTTCTGCCAGCCGTATTGATGCGGGATGATGTGCGCTTCCAGTTCAAAGACTTTAACGCGGCTTTCCGTGATATCTTCCGTTTTAAACACGTGCTTTACTATCACGAAGCCACGCGCACGGGTTATGTCGCCACTCAGAACAGAAAACTGTTTTTTGAGCTCTGGAAAGAAGGGTTGGCAGTGTGTGCAAAATTTGCGCGCGCCATGCCTGCCCTGCAACAAGCTTATGTCAAAGCACTGCCGAATATGACAACTGAAGATTTCTGGCGCCATGTTTACAAAAATGAACTGACAACAGAAGAAAAAAAGAGCTGAGTTTATCAAAGTCTTTTTCTTAATCTGACGTATCAGAAAAAAGCCCGGCAAAAATATTGCCGGGCTTTTTAGTATCAGCGCATTTGCAGAATAAGCTGCAATTTTCGCTCTCTGCTGAGTTGCCACAAAAAGACCACCAACCCTAACACCCCCATCAGCAGGCAAACCAAAGCCAGCGGCCATGTGTGCGGGAAATAGGAAACTGTCAGCTTACCAGAACATCCTGCTGGTACATCCACCTGCACCAAAACATCCTGAAAACCACTTACGTTTACTTTACAATTCAAACCTTGCGCGGTGTAACCCGGCCACCACTGGCGAGACAAAACCATCTGCATGGGCGCTGTATGCGCTGGCACAGAAAACGTCATGCTATTTGCTGTCTCACGCTCCACTGTCACGCCTGTTTGCGTGGAATACGCCAGATTGAATGGATACGTTTTGGGCGTAGAAAGATACAGCATTCCAGACTGTGCTGTAGCAACCTTATGGTATCCGCAGGCCAGAAAATCATGATGATATTTCTGATAGGTATCGGAAGACACCACCATGCTGCTAACGGCAAACAGATCAAACAAACAGGGATTACCGGGCAGCATAACAGCAGATGCCAGTTTGGGAATAATATCATCCGGTTTGAAAATGGTATGAGATGTATCGTGCGTTAAAACGGCATCGGTATAATCCTGCCCATTGGGAGAATAACCATTGAGCGCACGGATATTGTAATACCCAAACAAGCTTGATTGCAGATCTGCCGCTTCCTTTGGATGCTCCCTACTCCAAGGCGCAAATGAAAGCAGATTACCCTGCATATTCACTGAGGCAGGAACAGAAACATGAGAAGGCAGTACATTCACCGGCAAATAAATCCTCCCCAGAGAAGGCATGCTGGCGAGCATCAGCAACAGGGAAAATACTGGTATAGCCGCTGGAATAATAAGCCCAATATCTTTGCCGGTTATTTTCTTGCTTCTGGCATACAAAAACCACACCGCTACCAACGCAATGCTTGTTAAAAGCTCCAAAGCAACAACTTTGGGACGCTCAAATACATTTTTGGAAGCCGAAACAACAAACAGCAAAGCGGTAATTCCAAAAAATATATTCCGTCTCGCAGAACTTTCAACAATGTCCTTTTTTGAAAAAACATAGAATGTCGTAATTGCTGCAAATACAGAAACATACGGCACAAAACGCAAAGGCCAACGTAAAATACCCATTTGCGAAGGCATAAGAGCCAAAGCCGTTGTTATACCCAAAATAACCAAACAGGCTGCCAGAACACGATCACGCACAGAAGTACGGAAAAAAATTGCAACCGGCAACGCAAACAGTGTGGAAAACCCAACAGGTGGAGGGATCGAAGAACCCTTGATTGATGTGCTTGGCCGGTAATTTCTGGGTTTTGGCGATTTGATTGACGGTTTTTGCG